>JBBECS010000012.1 GCA_040881685.1 Acidimicrobiia bacterium
AGCGGAGCGACCCATGAAGCCGAGCGCCTGATGCTGACCGTCGACTTCGACCGGTTGGGAGTGCGTGACGGCGCACGACTCCTCGACATGGGTTGCGGCGGTGGCCGTCACGCGTTCGAAGCGTGGCGTCGTGGCGCGACCGTCGTCGCGCTCGACTACTCGGAAGCCGAGCTCAAGGAAGTGCGCGCCATCCAGGGTGCGATGGTGGAAGCCGGCGAGGCGCCGCACGGTCAGGTCGGTGGCGCCGTCAACGGAGACGCGCTGGTCCTCCCATTCGCGGACGCGACGTTCGACTGCATCATCGCTTCGGAGGTCCTCGAGCATCTCTGGGCCGACACGGTCGCGATCGCCGAGCTCGTGCGCGTCCTCCGTCCGGGGGGTCGCATCGCGGTCACGGTTCCGACGCGCTGGCCCGAACGCGTCTGTTGGGCACTCGACCACCGCTACCACGACACACCCGGTGGTCACGTCCGCATCTATCGCCAGCCGGAGCTTGAGGCCAAGCTCGAAGCTGCCGGTCTGTGGTTGCGCGGCTCTCACCACGCGCACGCGCTCCACTCGCCGTACTGGTGGCTCAAGTGCGCGACCGGTGTGAACCGCGTCGATCCGCCCTGGGCGGTACGCCGCTACCACGACTTCCTTGCGTGGCAGATCACGAACCGACCGGGGTGGGTCGAGAGCCTGGATCGGCTCTTGAACCCGGTCCTCGGCAAGAGCCTCATCGTCTATGGGCAGAAGCTGACGAGCGAATCGCAGAGCGGTGCCGGGTACCCCGGTACCGAGCGAGTGCGTCAGAGATCGGAGTAGAAACGTCTTGAAGCGCAAGCACCCCCTCCCGGAGGTTGCGGGAATCATCACCAGTGAGCAGATCGCGGCAACGGTCGATGCGATCGCCGCGATCCAGCTGCCCGACGGCAACATCCCGTGGACGCCCGGCGAGCACACCGACCCGTGGAATCTCGTCGAGGCGGCGATGGCGCTCGACGTGGGCGGCCGACACCACGAAGCCGAGCGCGGGTACGAGTGGCTGCGCTCGATGCAACGGCCCGACGGGTGCTGGCACGCGTACTACGTGGGTCGCGACGTGAAAGACCCGGCGCTCGACACCAATGTCACCTGCTACGTGGCGAACGGCGTGTGGCACCACTACCTCTCCACCGGCGACACCGGGTTCCTCGAGGAGTTCTGGCCGGTCGTCGAGCGCGGGATCGACTTCGCGCTCGACCACCAGTTCGAGACGGGTGAGATCGCGTGGCGCGGCGACAACCCGAGCGACGGCG
Organism: Acidimicrobiia bacterium; assembly: GCA_040881685.1. Classification (NCBI taxonomy): domain Bacteria; kingdom Bacillati; phylum Actinomycetota; class Acidimicrobiia; species Acidimicrobiia bacterium. The sequence continues at coordinate 1,281 of JBBECS010000012.1, forward strand.
CGTTGCTCACGGGATCGTCGAGCATCCACGCAAGCCTCCGGTGCGCCATCGCGATCGCCGAGCGCCTCGGGCACGAACGGCCCGACTGGGAGCTCTCACTCGGCTCACTTGCGATCGCCGTTGCGCACCGGCCTGAGCGGTTCCTCGACAAGAACCGATGGGCGATGGACTGGTACTACCCGGTCCTCGGCGGCGTACTCCGCGGTCATCCTGCACACGCGCGGCTTGCAGCCGACTGGGACCGCTTCGTCGTCGCCGACCGCGGTGTGCGCTGCGTGTCCGACCGCCCGTGGGTGACGGCCGCCGAGACGTGCGAGTTCGTCATGGCGCTCGACGCGATCGGCCTCGAGGAACGCGCCCGCGAGCTCTTCGAGTGGGTGCAGTTCCTGCGCCACGACGACGGGGGCTACTGGACGGGCATGAACTTCAACGACGAGCGCTTTGCGGACCAAGGCGAGCTGTTTCCCGTCGAGCAGCCCACGTGGAACTCCGCGGCCGTGGTCTTGGCGGCCAACGCGCTCGGCGGCGACGGACCGACCGCAGGTCTCTTCCGCGGCGAGGGGCTGCCCGTCGGCCTGACCCGCCAGGAGCTCATCGAAGCCGGTGCTGCGATCGAGGCCGAGTACGCCACGGGGCGGGCCCGCACCGACCGAAGCTGAGCTCGCGTCAGGCGTCGGCCCGGCGCAGGACGCGCAACGATCCCGTGGTCGACACCGGTTCGAAGCCATCGGCGACCGCGCGTTTCCAGACCTCGAACGGCGCCTGGCCCCCATCGGCAGGGTCCTCGAACACGTCGTGGAACACCAGCAAGCCGCCGGGCGCGAGGTGCCGTGACCACGACTCGTAGTCGGCGAGCGCGACATCGAGCGCGTGCCCGCCGTCGATGAACACGAGACCGAGCGTGGTTCCCCAGTTGGCAGCGACCGTCGCCGAACGACCGACGACGCCAACCACCGCATCCTCCAGACCTGCGTCCTCGATCGTGCGGCGGAAGAACGGCAGCGTGTCCATGCGCCCGGTTCGCGGGTCCACCAGCCGCTCGTCGTGGTGCTCCCATCCCGACTGGTTCTCCTCGGAACCTCGGTGATGATCGACGGTGTAGAGCACCGTCCCGCGTTCGCGGGCCGCCGCGCCGAGGTACACCGCCGACTTGCCGCAATACGTGCCCACTTCGAGCAGCGGTCCGATCGCACCGGCTTCGAGCCCGGCGTCGTGCAACGCGATGCCTTCGTGATCAGGCATGAACCCGATCGCGTCGCGTGCGTGGCCCAGGAGCGCGGCATCCATCGTCAGATGACCGGGGTCTCGACGTAGCGACCGAGCTCGTCGGCCAGCGCATCCACGATCTCGCCCTCCGTGGCAAACACGCTGACCGCGTCGATCAACGCCGGCATCACGTTTGCCGTCGGTTCCGCGGCGGTGCGGCGGACCGCGTCGAGCGCTGTCTTCACCTGCTCGGCATCGCGGTCGGCCCGCACCTTGTCCAGGCGCTTGAGCTGCGCTTCCTCGACCTCGGGACCGATGCGCAGGATCTCGGGAGGAGGTTCCTCGTTTCCCTCGAATGCGGTGTTCACACCGACGACGAGGTGCCGGCCCGAGTTCAGCTTGCGCTCGAGCGCGTACGCCGAGTCGACGATCTCGCGTTGGAACCAACCGTTCTCGACCCCGCGGAGCACGCCTTCGAGCATCGAGCCGTCGCCAAGCGTGTCGAGGTGCTCGAACACCGCCTCGGCGCGTCGCTCCATCTCGTCGGTCAGCTCTTCGACGTACCACGACCCCCCGAGCGGATCGGCCACGTTCGCGACGCCGGTCTCGTGGGCGATCACCTGTTGCGTGCGCAACGCGAGCCGGGCGGCCTTGTCGGTGGGCAGCGCGAGCGTCTCGTCCATCGAGTTCGTGTGCAGGCTCTGCGTGCCGCCGAGCACACCAGCCAGTGCCTCAATCGCGGTGCGGACGAGGTTCACCTCGGGCTGCTGCGCGGTCAGGGAGACGCCCGCGGTCTGCGCGTGAAATCGCATCCGCATCGACTGCTCGGCGCGGGCGTCATATCGCTCTCGCATCCACCGAGCCCAGATGCGCCTCGCGGCGCGGTACTTCGCGATCTCCTCGAAGAAGTCGATGTGCGCATTGAAGAAGAACGAGAGGCGCGGCGCGAAGTCGTCGACGGCGACCCCAGCGGCCATGGCCACTTCTACGTACGCGAAGCCGTTCGCGAGCGTGAACGCAAGCTCTTGCGCGGCGGTCGAGCCCGCCTCACGGATGTGGTAGCCCGAGATCGAGATCGGATGCCACCGGGGCATCTCGGCGGTGCAGAACCTGATCGTGTCGGCGACAAGTCGCATCGACGGTCGCGGTGGGAACACGAACTCTTTCTGGGCCTGGTACTCCTTGAGGATGTCGTTCTGGAGCGTCCCGCCGAGGCGCGAACGGTCGACGCCGCTCTTCTCGGCGTTCGCCACGTACATTGCGAGCAGGATCGCAGCGGGAGCGTTGATCGTCATCGAGATGGTGACTTCGCCGAGATCGATGCCTGCGTAGAGGTCTTCGACATCGGCGAGGCTGTCGATGGCCACACCGCCCTTCCCCACCTCACCGAGTGCCAGCGCGTCGTCGGAGTCGCGACCCATCAAGGTGGGGAGGTCGAAGGCCGTCGACAGACCGCTCCCACCCGCCGCCAAGAGGTCGTGGAAGCGGCGATTCGTGTCGGGCGCGCTGCCGAACCCGGCGAACATGCGCATCGTCCACAGCTTCGATCGATACATGGATGGGTACGGCCCGCGCGTGTACGGCCACTCACCAGGGAACTCGCCGTCAGCTGGCCCGTACACCGGCTCGACCGCAACTCCAGAATGCGTCTCGAAGTCAGCGTCGCGCTTGGCCACATCCTCGTACGCGGTGCGCCAACGGTCTTCCGAGCTGCTCACCTCTTCCGCTCTTGGCCCTTCGGGCCGGGCCGCTCGGGCCCCGCTCGCTGCGCCGCAGCGTACCCACGGCGCGGACGCTTGCTCACGTCGTCCAGGCTACCGGTGCCTTGGTACCGTCACGGCGCCGCCGATACAGGAGAGAACGACCATGTCGCAGACCCCGGGCGAGATCGTGACCGCGCTCATCACGGCCAACGAGGCTCGTGACGTCGACGCGCTGCTCGCGGTCCTCACCGACGACGCACTGTACGAGAACGTCCCGATGTCGCCGCTGAAGGGGCACGCCGAGATCCGAAGCATGCTCGAAGGCTTCCTCTCGTCGGCGACGAACGTGGCGTGGGAAGTGCTCCATCAGGTCGAACAAGGCAACGTGGTGATGAACGAACGCGTCGACCGCTTCGTGATGGCGGACGGAAAGAACATCTCGATCCGGGTTGCAGGGCTGTTCGAGATCCGCGACGGCAAGGTCGCGGTGTGGAGGGACTACTTCGACCTGGCGGAGTTCACGAACCAGATGGGGTAACACCCCGGCCCGATGGCGGGCGGAACTGGCCGGTCCCCGCGGTGACGCCGCCGTCGACGGGGACCGCCGCGCCCGTCATGAACGACGCGTCGTCGGAGAGCAAGAACGCGATGACCGCAGCCACCTCCTCGGGGCGACCCCACCGCTGCATCGGCACGTGGCTGCGCATCTCCTCGAACATGTCCGGTGCATGCCGCTCCATTGGAATCGTCATCCCGGTGCCCGCAATGCCACCAGGGCAGACCGCGTTCACGCGGATGCCCTCGTGGGCAAGATCGATCGCGACCGACCGAACGAGGTTCATCACACCACCCTTGGACGCGTTGTAGGCCCACATCTGCGCGTCACCGAACAGCCCCGACACCGATGCGGTGACGACGATCGCACCGCCGCCATTTGCGCGGAGCACCGGAACGGACGCACGCATCCCCAACATCACTCCGCGGAGGTTGATCGCGAGCGTGCGATCGACGTCGGCCATCGGGTGCTCGTCGATCGCGCCGCTGGCGCCGACGCCCGCGTTCAACACGACGCCGTCGAGCCTGCCAAAGCTGTCGAGCGCGCTCGCGATCATCGCCGTGTTGCCTTCTTCGGTCGCGATGTCGGCGACATGTGCGCCCACGCGGTCGGTTGCCTCGTCCACCCATCCGAGCGCGTCGCCGGCAACGTCAACGGCGAGCACCGACCAACCGTCACGGGAGAGCCGCTCTGCGGTTGCCCGTCCCATCCCCGATGCCGCCCCGGTGACGACGACCGCCTTGTTCGTCATGGCGCGGCAGGGTATCGGCCCGCTACGGACAGTGGCTGCGTGGATTCCTGAGACCCGGCGCTACGCTCGCCCCGCGTCGCCGCCGACCACGGGAGTCGGGAGCGACATCCGCGCCGCAGGTACCCTGCGGCCCGGCCCGCAGGGCCGAGAGCGGAGAAGGTGATGGAGCAGCGCGAAGCACCGGATCGCAACCTCGCCATGGACCTCGGCCGCGTCACCGAGGCCGCGGCTCTCGCCGCCGGTCGGTGGGTCGGCCGCGGCGACAAGGAGGCCGCCGACCAAGCCGCGGTCGACGCGATGCGCCTCGTGCTGAACACCGTCCCGATGGAAGGCATCGTCGTCATCGGCGAGGGCGAGAAGGACGAGGCGCCGATGCTCTACAACGGCGAGGAGATCGGCGCGGGTGGGCCCCAGTGCGACATCGCGGTCGACCCGATCGATGGCACGACCCTCACGAGCCTCGGCCGGAACCACGCCATCGCCGTGATCGCGATCGCAGAGCGCGGGTCGATGTTCGATCCCGGTCCGTGCGTGTACATGGAGAAGATCGCGGTGGGACCCGAAGCGCGGGACGTGATCGACCTCGAAGCACCGGTCACCGCCAACCTCGAGGCCGTCGCGAAGGCACGCGGCGAGCAAGTGAAGGACGTGACCGCGGTCATCCTCGAGCGCGATCGTCACGACAACATCATCCGCGAGTGTCGCGAGGCCGGCGCGCGCATTCGTCTCATCCCCGATGGTGACGTCGTTGGTGCAATGGCAACCGGGTGGCCGGAGTCCGGATACGACATCCTCTTCGGCATCGGAGGTACTCCCGAGGGCGTGATCGCGGCGTGCGCACTCAAGTCGCTCGGCGGCGCGATCCAGGGGCGGCTGTGGCCCAGGAACGAGGATGAGCGCAAGGCCGCACTCGACCTGGGCTACGACCTCGATCGTGTTCTCCAGACCGACGACCTCGTGTCGGGTGACGATGTGTTCTTCTCCGCAACCGGCATCACCGACGGCGACCTGCTCAAGGGTGTCCACTACCGCGGTGACGGCGCATCCACTGAGACCCTCGTCATGCGCTCCAAGACCGGAACCATCCGGCGCATCCAGGCCAATCACCAATGGCAGAAGCTGATGCGCTACTCCGCGCTCGACTACTAGAGCGAAGAGCAGCGGCCGCGCACGTGCGGGGTGAGCGACGCGCCGGGGAAGGCGCGTGGCGTCGGAATCGTGGGATCCGCGGGGGCGTGCGGCGCGTTGGGGCGGCCGCGCTGCTCGCCACGCGCATCCCGACGACGAGGTGGCGATCGCTCCCCGACTTCGTGATCATCGGCGCGCAGAAGGCCGGGACGACGAGCCTGTATGCCGGGCTGGTCGCTCACCCTGACGTGCGGCGGGCGTTCCGCAAGGAAGTTCACTTCTTCGACACCACGCACTATCCGCGCGTCGGTTGGTATCGCCGCCACTTCCCGATCGACCGGGAACACGTGCTCACCGGAGAGTCGAGCCCGTACTACCTCTTTCACCCCGCCGTGCCCACCCGCATGAGGGCCGTCCTGCCCGACGTGTCGCTCATCGCCATTTTGCGCGAGCCAGTAGCGCGAGCGATCTCGCAGTATCACCACGCCCGGCACTGGGGCTTCGAAGACCGACCGATCGAGCGCGCGCTCGAACCTGCGGCGCACGAAGTGCTCGCGGCACTCGACGACGCCGCGTGGTACGACCGCGCGGACAGCCCAGCTCGCGAGCGGGCCTACCTCGCACGGGGGCAATACGCCGAGCAGCTCGAACGGTGGTTTGGCGCCTTCGACCGCGATCGCGTGCTCGTGCTCGACAGCGAGGAGCTCGACCGCGGGCTCGCCATCCCGACCGCGCAACGCTTCCTCGGACTGGTCGAGCACGAGATCCCAGCCGTGCCCCATCGCAATGTCGGCTCGTACGGATCACCCGATCCCGGACTTGTACGGGAGCTCGCCGCATACTTCGAACCTCACAACGAACGACTGGTGAAGCTCCTCGGTCGAACGTTCCAGTGGTCAACCTGAGACGGTGGAGGAGCGTCAGTGCCCGGACCGACGCCTCATGTCGCGCACCTCGGTGAGGACCGCACGGAGGTCAGCCCGCGTCGAGAAGCCGGCCCGACGACGAATCACGATCAGCTGAGCAGCGTTCTGCAGCGCCAACTTCACGGCAGTTGCGATCGCGAGACCCTCGATCCCGCCCAACTCGAAGCCGACGACTTGGAGCGCCAGGGTTACGGGCATGCTCACTGCGACGATCACCGCATACGCGCGGTGGTTGCCGGTCATGAGCAGCGCGAAGCCGCATGATCCTGCGAACGTCTGGATGATCTGGCCGACGCTGAGGATGACGAGCACCCACCAACCGTCGCCGTAGAACGCACCGAACAAGGCCTCCAGGATCTGACGGCCCGCGACCAGGTAGATGACGGCCAAGAGGCACGCGCCGATGAGCGCCACGCCGGCGGTGGCTCGCAGCGTCCGCTCGATGCGCTGCGTCATCGCTTGGGAATGCCACCCGGCGATCAGCGGCGTCACGACCTGATTCACCACGATCAGCGGGAGTCCGACCAGCATGCCGAGGCGGAATGGTGCGCCGTACAGCGCGACATCGCGGGCGCTACCGAGCGAACCGACGACGAGCATGTCGAGCTGTGCAACCAACGCCAGACCCACCGTGGACAGCCACAGCGCCGGCTCCACCGGCTGGCGGAACGAGATGCCGGCGGCTCGAGTTGGACGGAGCTTGGCCGCCACGGCGAACGCACCAGGGATCAAGGCTGCCGCCGACACGATGACGCTCGCCAGGAGGACGTCCTCCAGGTTCACATCCGCCGAGATCGCCAACAGCACACCGAGTACGACGCACAGACCGAGGTTGGTCAGGAGCTGCCCAAAGATCGTTGCCCGCGAGTAGTCACGGAACGCGCGCAATGCTTCCGGGACGATGTTTTCGAGCACACGAAGGCCGGCCTTGATTCCCACGAGCGCACTCACGGTTGCGAGCGCCGTACGAGGGAACGCAAACTGGAACAGCTCCTCCCCGAGCGGCGAGCCGAGAAGCGCCCCACATACGAGTGCGGCACCGAGCGCAACCGCGAGCGCGGACACGATCTCGTGACGTGCTTCGTGCTCGTCCCGCTTGCTGAGCGCAGTGGCGGCCCGACGCAACAAGGTCTGTGGCAACCCAAGCTGCGCGATCAGCGCCGCGACCGTGAAGACGCTCACCGCGACGTTGTAGGAACCGAAGGCGCTCGGCTCGATCAAGTTCGCGACGAGCACCTGCGACGCGAAGAGCAAGCCGATGCTGAGCGGATATCCGATCCCTGCTCGACTGAGCCCGCGTGTGACGAGCCGCCGGTCCCCGCCCGCTCCCTCTCGCGACCTCACTTCGTCCATCGGTCAGGCGGCGATGCGCGTACGAATCACCGGGCTGATCCTTTCTGTGTGGTTCCGCTGCACTAACGTCGACGCGTGCGGGTCCGAGCGCTGGTGCAGCGAGCGTTGCTCGGACGGCAACGTCGACGGCCACCGCCGTGTCCGGAAGGCTGGACGACGGGTCCACCCGACTTCGTGGGGGTCGCGGCCCAACGCTCGGGCACGACCTGGTGGTACCACCTCGTCGAGTCGCATCCGCGCGTGGTCGAACGCAAGCGCCTCAAGGAGCTGCATTACCTCACGCAGTTCTGGAGCCGGCCCTTCACCGATGCCGACGCCGCGATCTACGCGCGGCACTTCCCGCGACCGCCCGAGCATCTGGCGGGCGAGTGGTCGCCGGGCTACCTCTCGCATTTCTGGGTTCCCGCCTTGTTGCACCGAGCTGCTCCCGCGGCGCGAGTGATCGTCCTGCTGCGCGACCCGGTGGAAAGGTTCCGGAGCGGCATCGGCCTCCAATCGGAGACACGGCCCGTCAACTTCACCGGTGCCGGGACCGCGTTCCGCATCGGGTGCTACGGGTCCCAACTCGAGCAACTCTTCTCCTACTTCTCGCCGGAGCAGGTGCTCATCCTTCAGTTCGAACGTTGCACGCTCGACGCGAAGCAAGAGCTCGCCCGGACCTACGGCTTCCTCGGACTCGATGACGGCTTCGTACCCCCCGACATCTCGGAACACCGCAACGAGAGTCGGAGCAAGAAGCCGACGCTTCCAGATCACACTAGGTCCGCACTCGTGACGGCATACGAACCTGAAGTGCGGCGTCTCCTCGCGCTCGCACCAGACATCGACGCCTCACTCTGGCCGAACTTCTCGCACCTCGCTTGACATGGGCAAACTCCGGATCGCGGTGGTGGGACCGCTCGAGATGCCGAGCACTCAGGGAGGCATGTCTCGGCATTGCGAGGAGCTCTACTCCCGCCTTGCCGCGCGTGGTCACGACATCACGGTGTTCTGTCAGACAGCCGGCGCGCCGCAATATCGGGGTATGCGCCTTCGGCGAATACCCGGTGTTCGCGTGCCCGGGTGGGAGCGACTCGGATACAGCCTTCTCGCGTCGCTGCGCTCTCTGTTCGGCCGCTTCGACATTGTCCACTACCACTCGTTCGCATCATCCGGCTTCTGCTACCTGCCACGGCTCGGCCGCAAGAAGGTGGTCGTCACCGTCCATCGACTCGAGTGGCAGGATCAGAAGTGGGGCCGGTTCGCGCGGGCCTTCCTCAAGTTCTGTGAATGGGCGGCGGTCCGATCCTCGGCGGTGATGATCACGGTGTCCCGAACCTTCAAGGCTGACCTGGAGCATCGATATCGCAGGATCAGCCCTGTGCACTACGTCGCCAACGGGGTGACGCCGCCCGCCCCCACCGGAACCGACGCGCTGGTCGGACTCGGGGTTGTACCCGGCGCCTACGGTCTCACGGTCGGTCGTCTCGTCTCCGAGAAGGGTCTCGATCTCGCGGTCGACGCCTTCGCCCAGCTCGCCGACGATCCAGGGATCGCAGTCACAGAGCTCGTGATCGTGGGTGGGGCACGCAACAGCGACGAGTACGTGGCCGCGCTCGAGTCGCGCGTTCGCAAGCTCGGGGTCAACGTCCGCTTGCTCGGCGTTCGCACCGGTGCCGAGCTCAACGCGCTCTATGCACACGCAGCCGTGTTCATCGCGTCCTCGTACCACGAAGGTCAACCACTGACGGTCCTCGAAGCGATGAGTCACGGCCGTTGCGTCGTGGCGAGCGATATCAGCGCACACCAAGAGCTCATCGGTGACGCCGGCGTGCTGTTCCCGAGCGGGGATGCCCACGCATTGGCACACGAGCTGCGCAGGGTGCTCTCGGATCCTCAGGTCGTGCGCGAGCTCGGCGAGGCCGCCCGACGCAAGGTGATCGATTCCGATGAGTTCCGCTGGGACCACACCGCAGACGAGACCGAACGCATCCTGGTGGCGCTGTGAGAAGTTGGCGCGCCTGGGGCGCTGCCGGCTTGGCCGCGCTCATCCTCGCCGCGACGGTCGTGGCCACGACCGGGGGCGAGCCTCGCCGACGCTTGACCGCCCGCGCGGACCGTGTGCTCGTCGTGTCGCTCCCACACGTCTCGTGGTCCGACCTCGAAGGACCCGAGCTCCCGAACCTAAGCCGCCTGTTTGCGAGATCTTCGATCGCCAGCCTGACCACACGAACGACCGGCAAGACCGACCTGAGCGACGGCTACCTCTCCTTCGGCGCCGGCGCCCGCGCGACAGGAGGCAACCCGGCCACCGACGGCGCCGCGTTCGGTGTCCGAGAGGAGTACGGACGCGATCTCGCCCGTGACGTATACGAGCGCGAAACCGGCGAGCTTGCCGGGCGCGGCATCGTGCACCTCGGTCTGGCTGCGATCCTCGATGCCAACGAGGAGGAGGACCTCGACGCTGTGGTCGGCGCACTCGGCGATGCACTGCACCGCGGCGGGTACGCGCGGGCGGTCATCGCGAACGGTGACGGGGGCAGCCCAGTGAGCGCCTTTCCCGAGTTCCAGCGGATGGCAGCAGCCGCGCTGATGACCACCGACGGGCGCGTGCCGGGCGGGCGGGTCGACACTGGCCTGCTGTCTGACGATCCCGCCGCGCCGTTCGGTCGCCGCCTGAACATCCGCGAAGCGGTCAGTGCGTTCGAGGACGTCTGGAAGGACCGTTCCGTCGTGCTCGTGGAGGCGTCCGACCTCGTGCGCGCGACGAGATACCAGCCCTTCGCCGTGAAGGGATGGCGGCGCGTCCTCTACAAGCAGGCGCTCCGAGCGAGCGACCGGCTGGTGGGTGACCTGCTCGAGCGCGTCGACCTGGACCGCGACGCCGTTGTCGTCATCAGCCCGGTGCCGTCCGCCCTCGGTGAGACACTCACCGTCGTCTCGGTGAGCGCACCTGGCGTCGAGCCCGGATTGCTGCGGTCGCCGAGCCTCCGCCGCCCTGGCTTCGTCCAGATCGTCGACGTCGCCCCCATGATCCTCAACCTCGCGGGTGTGGAACGCCCCACGGTGATCCGCGGTCGTCCGATGACGGTTGCGCACACCGATCGAACCGCGACCCAGCGCCGTGCGTTCCTCGTGGACGAGATCGAGGCGGCTGAGTTCCGCGATTCCGTCGTCAACATCGTGATCGTTGCCTTCGTCGTGATGCAGGCTGCCTTGGCGCTCGCCGCCGTGTTTGTGCTGACCGGTCGCGCGGGTGCGACCACGAGAGCACGCGTGAGGTTTGCGTCGCTCGCGCTCCTCGCGTTCGTACCGGTCGTGTACCTCGCACGCCTCGTACCGTTCCATGACGTCAAGCCCGTGTACCCGGTGTTCCTCGTCGGCGCGTCGCTCGCGCTCGCCGCGCTGTACCGGCGCCTCGGACGTCGCCACGAGCTCGATCCGCCGATCGTCGCCCTCGGCGCGATCGTCGTGCTGCTCGTCGGCGACGTGCTGCTCGGAGCCCGGCTCCAGCTCGACAGTGCTTTCGGGTACACGCCGAGCGTCGGTGTCCGGATCTCCGGCTTCGGGAACATCAGTTATGCGGCGTTGGCTGCTTCGGCGGTGCTGCTGGCCGGCCTCGTCGCCCACCGCGTCGGCGGACGACGGGGTGCATGGATCGCGATCGGCATCATGGCAATCGCGCTCGTCGCCGATGCCGCGCCGTTCTGGGGAGCCGACGTCGGCGGCGTGCTTTCGATGATCCCCGCGTTCGGGATCACGGGTGCACTCCTCCTCGGTCTGCGGGTGAGGGCGAAGCTGCGAACCGCACTCATCTGCCTCGCGGCCGCCGCGCTCGGCGTGGCGATCGCGGCCGCGCTCGACCTGTCACAGCCCGAGGCGCAACGTACGCACCTCGGCCGCTTCATCGAACAGGTGCGCGACGAGGGGTGGTCGACCGTCTCGAGCACGTTGTCGCACAAGTTGTCCCAGAACCTCGCGACGATCACCTCGATCTGGGGCCTCATGCTCCCCGGCGTGCTCGCCTTCTTGGCCTACCTGCGATTCGGCCCGGGACGTCGGCTGCAGGCGCTCGGGCAGCGCATCCCGGAGCTCGGCATGGCGCTGGTCGGGTTCACTGTGCTCGCCGTGCTCGGGTACGTGCTGAACGACTCAGGCATCAACATCCCCGCCACGATGCTCGCCGTGTTCAACGCCCTGATCGTCGGTTTGCTCGTTCGCAGCGACCCGGCTCGCGATGACGTCGAGGCGAAGCCCAAGAAGGCGCCCGCGCAGACAAAGGCGCGCGCAGCGCGTTGAGCGAGGCCGCCGAGCTCGAGGCAGGACCGCGCTGGCCCGTCAAGGCAGTCGTGATCCTCACACTCGTGATGCTGTTCGTCGCCGGCGTTGCGACCGTCGAAGCCTGGCCGTTCACGGGGTGGCGGCTCTACAGCAACACGAAGGGTCCAACCGCCGGCAGCTACTTCGCGTACCGAGTGTCGCCCGATGGAACCGAGCACAAGATCGACTACGAAGAACTCCCGTACGCGTACCGGCGCGCGCCGTACATCCTGAACAAGTTTCCGTCCTCCGACGATCCAACACGCGAGGCAGTGTGTGAGGCCCTCGCGCATGGAGAGCGTGAGGCGGGCCGGTCGGTCGCCGAGATCCATGTCTACTGGGAGCTTCGGCGTGTCGTACCCGTGGACGGCGAGCGTCACACGAAGCTGCTGGAGCGCGAGCTGCGCTACTCATGCGCACAGAATCAACGATGAAGAAGGTCTTCGGTTCCGTGGGACGCAAGCTCGATGATGTCCTGTTCGGACCCGAGACGCCGGCCCGCCTCGTGTTCCTCCAGGGCGGGATCATGGTGCTGTTCGCGGCGCGCACGATCGCGGTGCCGTACTACAAGCTGACGCCACAACCGCCCGGCCTGTTCCGACCGGTGCCGATCATCGACTTCCTCGACCGGATGCCACCTCGTTCGGCCGTGTTCGCGCTCGAGGCGATCGTGATCTTCGCGACGTTCGCGTGGTTCGTCGTCGGCAGGTCACCGGAGTGGCGCGCCCGAGGCCGACGAATCGCGTTCGTGACAGCGTGGGTCGCCTTCCTCTTCCTCGCTGCATTGCCGGCGAGCCGGGGCAAGATCTACCACCGCGACCTCCTGTTGGTGTGGGGTGCGGCGCCGCTGCTGCTTGCGCCCACCGACGTCTCGTTCCGGGACCGCACCCCGAGCCGACGAACCGGTTGGCCCGTGCGATCCTCGATCGCGTTCCTGTCCGTGACCTACTTCTGCACGGGCTTCCAAAAGCTGAAGACCTCGGGCATCGAGTGGATCTTCAGCGACAACCTGCAGTGGGCGCTCTACTGGGGGCGGGTGCGGGGTGCGCCCCCGCCGTGGCGAGAGCTTGCGTTCTTCATCGCCGACCGCCCTTGGCTCTCGCAGCTGAGCGCCGCCTTCATCGTGTGCTTCGAGGTGGGCTTCCCCCTTGTGCTCTTCTTCGCGAAGACGCGCCCGGCGTTCATCGTGGGCGCGTGGGCGTTCCACGTCGGCACCTACTTGATGCTGGGGCTCGACTACTGGTTCTACGCCTTCGTGGTCACGTTGGTGCTGGTCGACTGGCCGCCGCTGATCGACCGGTTGCGACGCGCGCCGCGAACCGCGAGCGCCGCCTAGCGGTCGTCGCGCAGGACCGACCACGCCGTGGTGGCCGTCGTGTCCGCGTCGTACACCGACCAACCGAGCGCGTCGACCTGCCGCGCCGCACGGACGAGATCTGCGTAGTCCTCCGGTGTGGAGAGCGCTCCGAGCCCACCGATGGGATGCACGGCGGCCTCCTCGTCTCCGAGGTTGGTGCGCAGGCGACGGATGCTCTCTTCCGTGTACACGAAAGCATCGCGATACGGGTCGGACCGGTACGTCCAGTACGCCATGGGCATCCATACATCGAGATGCCGGGCGAGCTTGCGATACGGGAAGTCGGGCCACAGAGCCGGATTGACCACCTCCATCTGCACCGCTGGGTAGACGATGGCTCCGATGGCTCGATGGCGGGCTTGCTTGCGAGCCTGCCGTGCAAGCGCGACCACGCGCTTGTTCCGCTCGGCGACATCAGGAACCTGTCGCGATTCGATGTCCAGTGCGATGGCGTCGAAGCGTTCGCCGTGCCAGCGAAAGTCGATCAACGCTTCGAGCCGGTGCCGATCACGAGCGGGCTCTACGAGCTGCGGGTAGTACCACGCCACCACCGTCATCTCGAGCTCGTGTGCTCGTTGGAGCAGCGATCCGACCAATGCGCGATCGACCAACAGCCCCTTCGAACGGGGATCGTCGATCGCCGCTTGGAGGTAGAGGGTGTCGCTGCCGAGGAGCGCGAGGTCGTCGACGGTGGCGACGGTGACGGCGGGCGGACCCGGGCGTTGGATGAACGCCGGGACGTAGTCGAACACGTCGACCCACGCGCCGAGACCGCGGAACGCGTCGATGTTGCGACTGTTTGCGCCGGCCGAGACGAGCAGCACCGACGTCGCCGCAACGGCGGCGATCACAATTCCGAGGGCGGCGACCGTGACGCGGTGACGCATGAGCCTCTTTTCCGCCGACAGGTGGGAGCGCCGAAAGGCGCCCGGTTCTTACCCCGGAACAGCGCCGGCAACCTCGAGACGCAGGTCGGCTCGGGCGAGTGCAGCTTTGGACTCTTCGTTCTCCGGGTCGGACCGCAGCGCCGCTTCGGCCCGCTCCTTGGCCGCCTGTGCGCGCGAGACGTCGATCTGATCAGGGAGCTCGGCCACGTCGGAGAGGACGACCACGCGATCCCCCGTCACCTCGACGAACCCCTCGTGCACGGCGGCCGTCTGCTCACCGTCGGGCTGGATCACGCGAACCTTGGCCGTGCCCAGCGCGCCGAGCAGCGGCTGATGGCCGGGCATGAATGCGATCTCACCCTCGACGGTGCGACACACCACCATCTCGCCTTCGCCCTCGTAGAGCACCTGCTCGGGCGAAACGATGATGACGGGAAACGTCGGGTTCATCTCTCTGCGCTCGCTCTCTGCGTGCCGGGATACCCGGCACGCGGGCGTTCGCTCGCTGGCGAGCGCCTTCCGCTCCTCCGTCGCTCCAGGCGCCGCGCGGTCACGAGCATCACGACTCTTGGAGCGTCTTGGCCTTGGCGAGCACGGATTCGACACCACCGACGTTGAAGAACGCCTGCTCCGGGGTCTCGTCGAGCTCGCCCTGCACAATCGCCTCGAAGCTCTCCACCGTCTCCTCCACGGGCACGTAGATGCCCTTCAAGCCGGTGAACACCTCGCCGACGAAGAACGGCTGCGAGAGGAACCGCTGGATCTTGCGAGCTCTCGACACCGTGACCTTGTCGTCTTCCGAGAGCTCGTCGAGTCCGAGGATGGCGATGATGTCTTGGAGCTCCTTGTAGCGCTGGAGAATCTCCTGCACGCGCCGCGCCACGTTGTAATGACGTTCCCCGACGATCTCGGGCGCAAGGATGTTGGACGTCGAGGCCAGTGGGTCGACCGCGGGATAGATGCCGAGCGCGGCGATCTGACGCGAGAGCTCGGTCGTGGCGTCCAGGTGCGTGAACGTCGTGAACGGCGCCGGGTCGGTGTAGTCGTCGGCCGGCACGTACACGGCTTGCATCGAGGTGATCGAGTGACCCTTCGTGGACGTGATCCGCTCCTGGAGCTCACCCATCTCGTCGGCCAACGTCGGCTGGTAGCCCACCGCCGACGGCATGCGGCCGAGGAGCGTCGAGACCTCGGAGCCGGCCTGCACGAAGCGGAAGATGTTGTCGACGAAGAGGAGCACGTCCTGGTTCTTCACGTCTCGGAAGTACTCGGCGACGGTGAGCGCCGAGAGCGCGACGCGCAGGCGCACACCAGGCGGCTCGTCCATCTGCCCGTAGATGAGGGCCGTCTTCTCGATGACGCCGGACTCCTGCATCTCGAGCCAGAGGTCGGTGCCCTCACGCGTGCGCTCGCCCACACCGGCGAAAACCGAGACACCACCGTGCTGCGTGGCGACGCGCTGGATCATCTCCTGGATGAGCACGGTCTTGCCCACGCCCGCGCCACCGAACAGGCCGATCTTGCCGCCCTGCACGTACGGCTCGAGCAGGTCGATCACCTTGATGCCGGTCTCGAACATGAGCGCACGCGCTTCGAGCTGGTCGAACGGCGGCGACGGCCGGTGGATCTCCCAGTGGTCCTCGATGCCGGTCAGCTTGTCGGCCGTGGTGTCGAGGGGCTCGCCGATCACGTTGAACACGTGACCGAGCACGCCGTCGCCGACGGGCATCTTGATGCCGGACCCGGTGTTGCGGACGACCGCACCTCGTGTGAGCCCGTCGGTCGGCTTCATGCAGATCGCGCGACAGCGGCCCTCGCCGATCTGCTGGGCGACCTCGGCGACGATCGTGATCGTCTCACCTTCGAGCTCGGCCTCCATCTCCAGCGCGAAGTTGATCTCGGGCAGCGCGTCGGGAGGGAACTCGATGTCGACGACGGGGCCCGCGATAGCCACCACGCGCCCGTCTTTGAGCTCAGTGTCGGCAGAGGTGTCGGCGGTGACAGTCATGCAGCAGCTCCTGGTCGGTGCTCGGTGGCGTCGTGATCGGCATCGGCTGAGTGGCCGGCGTTCTTGTCCTTGCGCTGCGCCTCGGCGCCACCGACGATCTCCATGATCTCGCTGGTGATGGCGTCCTGGCGCGCGCGGTTCATCACCCGCGTCAGACCCGTGATCAGGTCGTCGGCGTTGTCGGTGGCCGCCTTCATTGCCCGCTGGCGAGCAGCGTGCTCCGACGCAGCTGCGTTCAGGAGCGCGGCGTAGAGGCGCGCTTCGGCATACACAGGAAGGAGCTGCTGCAGGATCTCCTCCGGCGATGGCTCGAACTCGTACCCGGGTGGTACCTCGCCCTCGGTGCGCGCGTCAGGGCGGGCGTCGCCGCCTTCGAGGATCTGGAGATCCAGCGGCATCATCGGTCGCACGACGATCTCTTGGCGTCCGGCCGACACGAACCGGGTGTACACGAGCTCGACCAGGTCGTACTCGCCGGCGAGGAACGGCACTTCCACGGCCCGTGCGATCGAGCGAGCGTCTTCGTACGACGGCTGATCCGAGAACCCGGAGAACACGGCGTCGATGCGGAAGTTTCGATACCGGAAGTAGCTCTCCACCTTCCGACCCACGAGGACCAGCGCGTAGTCGCGGCCCAGCGCCGCGTTCTCGCGCATCGAGCCCTCAGCGGCGCGGATGACCGACGAGTTGTACCCGCCGCAGAGACCCCGGTCGGCCGCGATCACGACGTGGGCAACCTTCTTGACCTCGGGACGAGGCGTCAGGAGTGCGCTGTCTCGGCCCGCACCGGCCGCGGCGAGGTCGCGGACGACCTCGGTGATCGCGTCGCTGTACGGGACCGCCGCTTGCACTCGACCCTGCGCGCGCACGATCCGACTCGCGGCGATCAGCTCCATCGCGCGCGTGATCTTCTTCGTGGACTGCACGGTGCGGATTCGCCGCCGCAGTGCACGTTCCTGACCAGCCATGGGCTATTCCGTCTTGAGCGTTTTGTCGGACTCGGGATCGCCGGGCGCGTCGGCGTCGGTCGCGCTGGGGTCGGCCGCAGGTCCGGTGCCGCCACCGACCGACGCCGCGAAAGACGCCTTGAACCCCGCGACCGCCGACTCGATCGCCTCACCCACGGGAAGAGACCCCGTGTCGCGGACCTCGGACAAGAGGCCCGCGTGGCGGGTCCGCATCCATTCGAGCAGCTCGTTCTCGAACCGGCGCACCTCCGACGCGGGGATGTCGTCGAGCGCACCTGACGTGCCCGCGTAGATCGAAACGACCTGCTCCTCGACCGGCATCGGAGAGTTCAGTGGTTGCTTGAGCAGCTCGACGAGGCGCTCACCACGGTCGAGCTGTGCACGCGAGACCGCGTCGAGCTCGGAGCCGAACGTCGCAAACGCCTCGAGCTCGCGGAACTGCGCGAGGTCGAGCTTCAGCGTTCCCGACACACCCTTCATCGCCTTGATCTGCGCGGCACCGCCGACGCGGGACACCGAGATGCCCACGTCCACCGCCGGACGAACTCCCGACTTGAACAAGTCGTCGACGAGGTAGATCTGCCCATCGGTGATCGAGATCACGTTCGTGGGGATGTAGGCCGAGACGTCACCGGCCTTCGTCTCGATGATCGGCAGCGCGGTCAGCGATCCCGCGCCGCGCTCGTCGTTCAGCTTGGCGGCGCGCTCGAGCAACCGGCTGTGCAGGTAGAAGACATCGCCGGGGTAGGCCTCCCGACCGGGCGGGCGCCGCAACAGGAGTGCGAGCTGGCGGTACGACTCGGCTTGCTTGGACAGGTCGTCGTACACAACGAGCGCGTGCTCCCCGTTATCCATCCAGTGCTGCCCCATCGCGCACCCGGCGTAGGGCGCGAGGAACTTGAACACCGCCTCGTCGGCGGCCGGCGCGCTCACGACGACCGTGTACTCCATGGCGCCGTGCTCCTCGAGCGTGGCAACCGTCTGCGCGACCGACGATCCCTTCTGGCCGATCGCGACGTAGATGCACTTCACGCCCTGGCCGCGCTGGTTGAGGATCGTGTCGATCGCAACCGTCGTCTTCCCGGTCTTGCGGTCGCCGATGATGAGCTCACGCTGACCACGCCCGATGGGCGTCATCGCGTCGATGGCCTTGATGCCGGTCTGCAGGGGCTCGTGGACGGGCTTGCGACCGACGATGCCAGGTGCCTGCACCTCGAGTCGACGCGTCTCCGTGGTCGCGATCGGTCCCTTGCCGTCGATGGCCTGACCGAGGGCGTTCACGACTCGTCCGACCATGGCGTCGCCGACGGGCACCGAGAGGATGCGCCCGGTCGCCGTGACCGCATGGCCCTCCTCGACCTCGTCGGCCTCGCCGAGGATCACCGCGCCGATCGAGTCTTCGTCGAGGTTGAGCGCGAGGCCGAGCGTGCCGCCCTCGAACTCGAGCAGCTCGTTCACCGCGGTCTCGGGGAGACCCGCGACACGGGCGATCCCGTCACCCACTTCCAGGACCCGACCGACCCGCGCCGCCTCGAGCGACGGCACAAAGGACTCGACGTGCTTGCGCAGCGCCGCGGCGATGTCATCAGCGCTGATCGTCAGTTCTGCCATCTCTCCTCGCTCGCTCTCTGCGGGGCGGGATACCCGCCCCGCGGTCGTTCGCTCGCTGGCGAGCCTTCGCTCGCTTGCGCTCGCTGCGGCCGCATCTAGATGAGCTCCTTCAGCTGATCAAGGCGGTGACGGACGGAGCCGTCGATGACGGTGTCGCCGACGCGCGCAACCAGTCCGCCGAGCACCGACGGGTCGATGACCACCTTCACCTCGACGTTCTTGCCGGTCGCAGTACTGAGCGCCGCGGCAAGCCGCTCGAGCTGGCCGTCATCGAGTGGCACGGCGCTGCGCACCTCGGCCACCTCGTGCTCACGCTCGGCCGCAGCCAGCTCGACGAACCGGTTGACGATCTCGGGCAGATCGGCGGCTTGCCCGGCTGCGACGAGCATCGAGGCCAACGCGGTGCTCGTGGCGAGCGCCTTGTTGCCCATGAGCTCCTCGATCACGGCGATCCGCCGCTCTACGGGCAGCTTCGGGTCGGTGAGCCCCATGCGCAGATCGTCGGAGCTCTCGTAGGTGCGCGCCAGTCGGAACAGGTCATCTTCGACCGCAGCCAGATGACCTTCAGCGCGCGCAACCTGAAGGAGCGACTCGGCGTACGCGTCGACCTTGCTCATGGGTCGCTCCGCTGCGCCCTCCCGGCCGTCCGGCCAGGGCTCCGCTGCGCTCCCGAAGTCACTTGCTGTCTCCCACCGAGGCGATGTAGCTGTCCACGAGTGCCATCTGCGTGTCGCGGTCCAGGTTCCGCTCGACGATCCGCTCCGCCAGCTCGATGGACATCTCGCCCACGCGTTGCTGGAGATCGCTCATCGCGCGGTCGGCCGCGAGCCGGGCGTCTTCTTGCGCTCGGGCACGGATGTCGGCCGCGTCGCTCTCCGCCCGGGCCACCAGATCGCGTCGCACTTGCTCGGCCGCCTCACGCGCTTCCTCGACGATCCGGTTCGCTTCGACACGGGCGTCGCCGAGCTGCGCCTCGTACCGAGCCTTTTCCTCCTCGGCCTCGCGCCGAGCCCGCTCGGCACCCTCGAGGTCGCCGCGGATCTTCTCCTCGCGGGCAGCAAGAGCCTTCTTGAGGCCGGGGAACGCGAACTTCATCAGCGCCACGGCAACGATCAAGAACGCGATGCCACCCCAGAGCAGCTCCGGCGTGGCCGGCGAGATGATGCTCGGAGACTTCTGGCAGTCCTCGAGTGCGTTACGAAACGCGAGGTACTGATCCTTCGGCGTCGCCAGGTCGATCGCTTCCTCGGTGCAATGGAGCAAGTGCTCCCCGAACTTCTCACCCGGGTCCGCTGCGGACGCAGGCGCGGCCGCGCCGAACACCGTCATGCCGGCGAGCACACCGGCGAGCATGATCCGACGTGCGCGAAGCGGAGTCCTGACCGGACGGCCGGGAGGACGCAGCGGAGCAAACCACGGTTGTCGGATGCGCATGACGCGCTTCCTCTCTCTCGGTGTGACTGTCAGATGAACTTGAGGACGAACCCGATGAGCGCGAGCGCTTCGGCAAACGCGATGCCGAGGAACATCGTCGTGCGCACCGTGCCCTGCATCTCGGGCTGGCGGGCCATCGCCTGGATGGCCTGCCCCACGATGAGACCGATGCCCACGCCGGGCCCGATGGCTGCGAGTCCGTAGCCAACGGAACCGAGTGCGCTCTTCAGGTCGCCCGTCACGCCTTCATTGGCTTGGGCGAGGATGTGGATCACGCTCCCCACGGTGTCTCCTTCTTTGCGGTCATGAGCTCGAAACCTCGATCAGTGCTCGGGATGGGCTGCTTCGGCGATGTATACGGCGGTCAGGATCGTGAAGATGTAGGCCTGGAGCACCGACACCAAGACCTCGAACGCGGTGAATGCGACCAGGCCCAGGAAGGGCAGCGGTGCGAACGCCAGCTGGATGATCCCGCTGTTCCGGACGATCGCCAGCTCGTTCACCATGATGGCGAAGATCGTCAGCAGAACGTGCCCGGCCGTCATGTTGGCGAAGAGTCGGATGGCCAGGGAGAACGGGCGCATCAGGAAGATCGAGAAGAACTCGATCGGTACGACCAGGAACTTCAGCGCCAGCGGGACGCCGGACGGGTTTATCGCTTTCCAGATGTAACCCGGGCCTTGGTGGATGAAGCCGACCACGATGAACGTGGCCCAGCTGAGGAGCGCGAGGAACAGCGGAATCGCGAGTCGCGACGTGGCAGGAAACTGGATTCCCGGCACGATCGACCAGATGTTGATGAAGAAGATCCAGAAGAAGAGCGTCGCGAAGAACGGCGTCCACTTCTGTGCCTCTTCAGCGCCGACCGTCTGGAGGCTGACGTTCTCCTCGATGGCCACGTAGCCCATCTCGGCCACGTTCTGGATGCCCACCGGTACGAGCGCACGCTTGCGCGCACCGAGCCCGAAAATCGCGATGCAGATCGCCGTGGAGACGAACGCCATGAGCGCGGTCTTGTTGAATGCGAGTGCAGTGTTCTCGCTGAAGATCGCGCGCCAGTCGAAGATCTCGTTCAGGCTCGGGAGCAGCTCGGCGAAGATCACGACTCACCCACCCCGC
Source organism: Acidimicrobiia bacterium (assembly GCA_040881685.1). NCBI lineage: Bacteria > Bacillati > Actinomycetota > Acidimicrobiia > Acidimicrobiia bacterium. The sequence goes on from JBBECS010000012.1 coordinate 22,587, forward strand.
TCGCAACCCGCTTGGGCTTCAACCCTGGCGACGCCAGCGAGAAGCTGACGTACCGCAGCTCCCACACGAGAAGACCGCCATACGCGAGGAGCAACGCACCGCAGAACACGGGCCAATCGACGATTTCGAGCGCCTTCACACCGGCGCCCACCGCGGTGATCAGCGCGAGCCGGCCGACGAAACCGAACAACGCGACGCCCATGAGCAGGTTCGGGTTCCGACGCGCCGCCCAGCCGAGACTGAGCGCGGCGATGAGCCAGTTGGCCACGACCACGACCACCGCAAGGGCGACCGCGGCGACCGCGTCCCAGCCTCGCCAGATTCCGACGCCGACCATGACGATCGGAGAAACGATCGCCGCGCGTCGGGCGAGGTCCAGCGCGATGCGCATCTCGATCGGGTCAGCCACGGGCTGCGCGGCGGGCGAGGTCACGCCGGGCCTCGACGGGTCCAGGGCTTGCCCGCCTCGTCGTGGGTGACCCGGTACTCGTACCGGTAGTACGCGGATGCGAACGAGGCCGCGACGCCGAACACCGCGAACAGCAAGAGGAAGATCGGACCAGTGCCCACGCGGCTGTCGAGGAACGCTCCGATGAGGCCGAAGACCACCGGCGCCGTGACCATCGCGAGCCCGTGGCTGAGGGCATCCCCGGACGGCGGGGGCACAAGCATCGGTCGCTGCCGGTGGCGGGCGTTCATGGCCCCGTCTCCCCTCTCACCCAAGCATCGGGCCGCTTGTGAATATTTTCACAATATACGAGCACCCCCGGCCGGAACAACTCCAAGGGTCCCCGCCGCGGGGTCGCGGCGCCCTCTTCTAGCCCGAACGCGCCCGGCGGCGCTCCTCGAGATCGACCACGCCCACGTCGGCCGCGAGCTCCGCGGCGCGGGCTTCCGCGGCCGCGGCGTCCTCCTCACGACGGGTCCGGACCCCGGGATGGAAGTACGTGAACAGCAGCAACCCGAGGGCGCCGAGCGCGATCGGCACCAGCGCGTTGCCTCGGTTCGTGTACGTGGGGATCAACGCGGCCGCCGAGAGCAGAGCCGTCCACAGCCAGAGGAGCGCCACCGTGCGGCGTGGCCCGTGGCCAAGACGGATGAGCCGGTGATGGAGGTGCTCGCGGTCGGCAGTCGAGAACGACTGGCGCCGCAGCACCCTTCGGAGGAACGAGAACCCGGTGTCGACGAGCGGAACCGCGAGGATCACGATCGGGATCAGCAGCGGGGCGAAGAAGAAGTAGGTCTGCCCGCTGAACTGGTCGGCGGTCCTCCCACCGACCGTGATCGTCGTGACCGCGAGGAGCAACCCGAGGAACATCGCTCCCGCGTCGCCCATGAAGATGCGCGCGGGATGCCAGTTGTGGGGCAGGAAGCCCGCGCAGATCGAAACCGCGATCACGGCGATGAGCGGTGCGATGTTGGATCCGTCGATGAGGCCGGCCTTGAAGAGGCGATCCGAGTACAAGAAGAAGGCCGTCCCCGCGATGATGACGATCCCGGCGGCGAGTCCATCGAGCCCGTCGATCAGATTCAACGCGTTGGCCAACAGCACGACGGTGAGCACCGTGACCAGCGCCGCCCAGTTCGGCGAGAGAACGACGTAGTCGTAGCTCGCGAAGGGGACTCGGAAGAACAGCATCGTCACACCGAACAACGAGAGCAGGCTGGCACTCAGGACCTGGCCCGCGACCTTCGCCGGCGGCGACACCTCGCGCAGGTCGTCGAGCGCGCCGACCATGAACATGACCCCGGCGGCGAGCACCACACCCAACGGCTCCGACGACAACGAGAACATCTCTTTGAACTGGTCGATCTGGGTGGCCACCGCGAGCGCGGCGAGGAACCCGAGGAACATGCCGGCGCCGCCCAGGGTGGGCGTCGCGTAGGCATGGACGCTGCGCGGCCCCGGGAGCGACATCGCCCCGACACGCGTGGCAATCCGGCGAATCAGGAATGTGGAGAGGAACGTGACGAGCGCGCCGACCGCGCCGACCGTCAGGTAGCCAACCATACGATTCGCTCGCTTACTGCGAGCCGGGGTACCCGGCTCGCGGCCGTGCGCTCACTGGCGAGCGCCCTGCGGGCGCCGCGGCTGTCATGAAAGCTCGGGGTAGGGGGTGAACTTCGAGCAGAGCCGGCCGGCCGCATCCTTCACGTCGTCGGCCACGGCGGTGTCGTCGACGGCCCGCAGCACGTGGGCCAGGAGCGCCGCGATCTCGACCATCTCGGGCTCGCCCATGCCCGCGGTGGTGACCGACGCGGTACCGAGCCGCAGGCCGCTCGTGACGAACGGCTTCTCGGGGTCGTTCGGGATCGTGTTCTTGTTGGTCGTGATCCCCGCTCGATCGAGCGCCTCCTGCGCGACCTTGCCGGTCACGCCAAACGGTCGGAGGTCGACGAGCATGAGGTGGTTGTCGGTGCCGCCCGACACGATGCGGAACCCCTCGGCGGTGAGCGCGTCGGCCAGCGCTGCGGCGTTGCGAACGATCTGCGCCACGTAGTCCCGGAACTCAGGCCGCATCGCTTCGAGGAAGGCCACCGCCTTGGCTGCGATCACGTGCATGAGCGGGCCACCTTGAAGGCCCGGGAACACGCTCTTGTCGATCGCGGCCGCGTACTGCTCGCGACACAGGATCGCGCCGGCCCGCGGCCCGCGGAGAGTCTTGTGCGTGGTCAACGTGACCACATCCGCGTGCGGGACGGGCGAAGGGTGCGCTCCACCGGCGACGAGTCCCGCGATGTGCGCCGCGTCGACCAGCAGGAGCGCGCCAACCTCATCGGCCACGGCGCGGAAGGCCTCGAAGTCGATGACCCGGGGGTACGCCGTCGCGCCCGCCACGATCATCTTCGGCTTGCACTCGCGCGCGATCCGCGCCATCGCGTCGTAGTCGAGGAGCTCCGTGGCATCGTCGAGGCCGTAGCCCACGAAGTTGAACAGCTTGGCCGAGAAGTTGGGGGCAGCGCCGTGGGTCAGATGACCGCCCTGGTCGAGGGGCATGCCCATGACCGTGTCGCCCGGCTCGAGAAGTGCGAAGTACGCCGCCATGTTGGCGTTGGCGCCGGAATGGGGCTGGACGTTGGCGTGCTCGGCTCCGAAGAGCTCGCACGCTCGTTGGCGGGCCAGTTCCTCGGCATCGTCGACGACGTAGTTGCCGCCGTAGTACCGCTTCCGTGGATATCCCTCCGAGTACTTGTTGGTCAGCACAGAACCCTGCGCCGCGAGCACGGCGAGCGACGTGAAGTTCTCGGACGCGATCAGCTGGATCGTCGTGTTGAGCCGTTCGACCTCGCGACGGATGACGTCGGCGATCTCCGGGTCGGTGGCCTCGAGTGCCTCAGATGGAGTGGTCACGCGCATTCCTCTTGTTCGATGGCCTTGATCTGCTCGATGCGCGGGATGTGGCGACCCCCCTCGAACTCGGTTTCGAACCACGTGCGCACGATGTCGTCGGCAAGTGCCACACCGACGACCCGGGCCCCGATCGAGAGCACGTTGGCGTCGTTGTGCAGTCGAGAGTACCGAGCTGTGTACAGGTCGTTGCACAGGGCGGCGCGCACCCCATGGACCTTGTTGGCTGCGATCTGCTCACCTTGGCCGCTGCCGCCCAGCACGATGCCACGTTCGACCCGGCCGGCACCGACCTCCCTGGCCACGGCGGCGCAGATCGGTGGGTAGTCGACCGGCTCCTCACTCGTCGTCCCGAGGTCGGTCACGTCGTGGCCGTCAGCCGCGAGGCGATCCTTCAGGTGCTCCTTGAGGGTGAAGCCGGCATGGTCGGAGCCGATCGCGATGCGCATGACCTCACATGGGCTAGGAGTGCACAGAGGGCTGGGAGTGAGACGTCGCCAGTGTAGAAGCCACCCGTCGGAGTGCCCGGGGAGATGCGTCAGGAGGTCGTTACCCTCACCTCGTGAGGTTCCCCGATGAGTCGAGCGCGCTCGAGGAGCCGATCCCGAAGGTCGCGCCGTGGTTGCTCAGCGCCGCCGACACGTTGTGCGCTCGCAGGCTCCACTCCGAGTTCACGTGTGTTCCCGGGACGAAGGATCCCTTCAACCGCGGGCGCTTGCGTGAGGTGCTGATCGACGCCGTCCGCACGTTGCACGCAACCGGGAGCATCCCGCCGACGCCCTCACATCTCGAGCCCGAAGAGCAACGCGTGCTCGAGCACGCGCTCTCGTGGTACCCACGGCTCTTCGAAGGGATCGCTGATGCGACGGTCGAGTCACCGATCGCCGAGCCGACCGAGCTCCCCCGGCGTGGCGTACGCCTCGGCGGCTGGGTGGACCTGTGCGTCGTGAGCGCCGCGGGTGGACGAGAGCTGCGTCAGCTCGCCTTTGGCGCGCGCGGCGCACCCGAGAGCCCACTCGATCTCCCCGCCATCCGCCTGGCGGTCCTCCGGCTTGCTCAGATGCATTGGGTCGAGGACGAGACACTGACGGTCGTGTGGGCCGACGTGCTCCGGGGTGCGCGGCGCGAGACGTCGGTGCGCGTTCCCGACGACCTTGCTCCGATCGCGACCTGGCTCGACGAGCGCCTCGAGGTGGTCACGTCACGGATGGACGAGTCAGCTGCCGAACCGGGTCGCGACTGCACGACGTGCGGCTTCGTGCCGCGGTGCCCGGCGCACGAGCTGCGCGGCTCGATGACGAGCCGCAAGGCGGATCGCTTCCCCTCGATCCTCGTGCTGTCGCCGACCTCGCTCGACGCGTGGCGCCGGTGCCGACGCGAGCTCGGGAACCGCGCGTTGTCCATCCCGCCGAGTGACCCGGAAGGCGGCACGGCGCACGGGCTGTACTTGCACGACATCCTGCGGTTCGTCCACCAGCAGGGATCCTGCCGTGACGAGCAGCACGTCGCCGAGATCCTCGCCATGCACGGCGCCGACGAGCGCGTGGCCGACGAGATCCGCCGGCATGTCACGAAGTGCCCGATCGACGCCGAGTCGGTCGGGCACGAGGTCGAGTGGGTGAGGACCAACCCCAAGCCACCGGTCTTCCTCGCCAGCGCTCGTCTGGACGCCGTGTGGCGCCGCGACGACGTGCTCGAGATCCGCGACTACAAGACCGGCCAACGCGCCGTCGAGATGACCGCCGACGATCCGCGGGCGCGGCTCCAGGGCTGGGTGGCCGCACCCCGCGCGGCCGCACTCGGTCTGCGGCTGCGCGTTCGCTACGAGCACCTGTCGCGCGAGGTCGACGAGGACCCCGAGCCGTGGGAGCCCGACGACGACGACCTCGCGCACGTCGACGAGGAGCTCCGGACGATGGTGGCCGAGATGCGGGCCGAGCGCGAGTGGCACGGTGTCGCCGACGAGACGATCTGCCGCTACTGCCGGTACCGCTCGATCTGCCCCGACAGCGCCGCCCCGAGCGAACCCGACTGGCCCGCGGTCACGGACCTCGCACTCGATGAACTCGAGCTCGATGGCCTCGAAGATCTCTGATGCTACGCAGCGGTGGGACGGAGATCGATCTCGAGGGTGAGCACGCCGTCGATGAACTCCCAGGACGCGTCGCCGATCATGGCAAAGTCCTGGTAGTCGAGCTCGGCCTGGGCGATGAGCTTCTGGCGCTCCGGACCCGCCACTGGGGGCAGCGGACGCTCGCGCACCGACGCGGCGCGGTCGCGGAATCGCTCGAGCATCGCATCGACATCGAGATCGTCGGCCATCACAGGTCCCCCTCCCCTTCGTGCGCGGTGGATGTCACTGTACGTGCGCGACCAAGACGCGGTCCCGATCGGTGAGATCCCGCTCGACGACGACGTCGACGAGGCCGGCATCGCGCGCCAGACCTCGCGCCTCGTCCGACTGGTGTGGCGCGAGCTCGACCACGAGCGCGCCTCCCGGCTCGAGCCACTGTGGCGCAGCGGTGACGATGCAGGCGATCGCCTCGAGCCCGGTGGGGCCGCTCACGAGCGCGAGGCGCGGCTCGTGATCGACGACCTCGCGCGGCAGCTGGTCGAGCTCGGCTTCCGCGACGTACGGCGGGTTGGTGACCACGACACGGACGTTGCCCCGTAGACGGTCCGGCAGCGCGGCGAACCACTCGCCATGAGCCAGGCGCATTCGGGTGGCACCCGCCCCTGCGCCGGCGAGGTTGGCGCGAGCCACAGCCAACGCGTCCTCGCTCGCGTCGGTGGCCCAGAACTCGGCATCCGGGAGCTCGGCCGCAAGCGCGAGCGCGATCGCGCCGGAGCCGGTACCGAGATCCACCACTGTGTACTCACCGTTCGCACCGGTCCACGGATTCGCGTGCCCGCGGCGAGCGCCGAGACGGCGTGCGATGTCGATCGCGACCTGGGCGGTCACCTCGGTCTCGGGTCGCGGGATCAGCACACGCTGGTCCACGAACAGATCGATGCCGCGGAACTCCCACTCCCCCAGCACGTACTGGAGCGGCTCGCCGGCCACGCGCCGCTCCACCATCCTCGCCACCCGCGTGGCCACCGCCTCGGTCGCGGGTTGGTCTTGGGCAGCCAGGAGATCCGCACCGCGCCGGCCCGACGCGGTCTCGACGATCCAGCGGGCCTCGGTGGCTGCCGACGCCAATCCCGCCGTTGCGAGTTGCGACTCCACCTCCCTGCGGAGCTGTTGCCAAGTTCTCTCGCTCGGCGCGTCTGAGTTGAACAGTGCCTGCTTCACGCTTCGCCGAGCTGCTCTTCTCGTTCGGCCGCGGCGAGCGCGTCGACGATCACGTCGAGGTCATCGCCGCCGGCGAGGACCCGGTCGAGCGTGACCGTCACCTTCACCCGGTGGTCGGTGACCCGGTTCTCCTTGAAGTTGTACGTGCGGATCTTCTCGGAGCGCCCGCCCCCTTTGACCTGCTCGCGACGAGCCGATGACATCTCAGCCTCGTGGCGCTCGCGCTCCTCCTGGAGCAGCCGCGATCGAAGGATGCGCAGCGCCTTGTCCTTGTTCTGGAGCTGGCTCTTCTCGTCCTGGCATGTGACGACCAGGCCAGTCGGCTTGTGCGTGATGCGAACCGCCGAGTCGGTCGTGTTGACCGACTGGCCGCCGGGACCACTCGAGCGGAACACGTCGATCTCGAGGTCCGATGGCGCGATTTCGATGTCCACCTCTTCTGCCTCCGGCAGGACGGCAACCGTGGCCGCGCTGGTGTGCACCCGACCCTGGCTTTCGGTGACGGGCACGCGCTGCACCCGGTGCGGGCCGGCCTCGTACTTGAGGCGCGCCCACGCGTCCGGCCCCTTGGCCACGAGCGTCACCTCGCGCAGTCCCCCCATGTCGGACGGCTGGCTGGAGAGGGTCTCCACCTTCCATCCCCGCCGCTTGGCGAGCCCCTCGTACATCTGAAAGAGATCGCGGGCCCAGAGGTTTGCCTCCTCGCCACCCTCTGCGCCTCGGATCTCGATGATGACGTTGCGGCCGTCGTTCGGGTCACGCGGCACGAGCAGCTCTTTGAGCTGCGCTTCCAACTCCTCCAGGCGAGCTTCCTTCTCGATGACCTCCGTGCGCAGGAAGGCCTGCATGTCTTGTTCGCCTTCGGCGGCGGACTCCTTCGCGAGCATCTCGCGCGCCTCTGCTAGTTCCGATTCGGTCGCGCGGTAGTCGCGGTAAGCATCGACGACCGGCTTGAGCTCTGCGTGACGGCGACCCGCCTCGCGCGACGCCGCCTGGTCACCCGACGCGTAGATCTCGGGCAGGCGCGACTCGAGCTTCTCCAGCTCGGTCTCGAAGTCGGGAAGGTGCTCGAACACGCACCCAGGGTATCGACCTGTCTCGGTCGCTCTCGTCGCCGCGCTACTCGAACATGGGAAATGCCTTGTAGTCATCGCCGAGGACAGGAGTGGTGTCCTCGACACCGAGCCAACGCAAACCACTCGCGTAGTGCCGACGGAAGTCGTCGGTGTGACGAAGGTTTCCGTCCTCATCCAGGTGTGTCAGCGAGGCTGGCTCGCCGTAGCGACCGCCCTTCACCTTCGGACCGACCACGAAATGAACATTGGCCGTGCCGTGGTCGGTGCCGCTGCCGTTCTCTTGCGGACGGCGCCCGAACTCCGACACCGTCATGAGCACGACCCTGTCCGCGACCTGCTGGTCGGCGCTCTTGTCGAGCGCAGAGAAGAAGCCGTCGATGCCCTCGTCGAGCTGTTCGAGCAGGACGGGATGACGCTCGGCCTGGCCTTGATGCGTGTCGAAGTCGCCAACGCCGTTGATGTACACGATGCGCGGTCGAGCCGGTGACTGCACCAGCTCTGCCGCGAGCAGCAGCGAGTCGCCAACGCTCGTGTCCTGGTATCCAGGCCTTCCAGGTCCCCGCTCCGCGCGCGACGTCGGTGATCGTGCTGCACTCGATTCCGGCTCCAGGGAATGGTCAAGCTTCGTGCGAGCCTTCACGGTGAGGCCGACCGCGCGCTGCACCTGGCCGACGAGGGTCGTTGTGTCCACGTGCGCGGGCTTGACGTCACTCCAGGCCGCGATGAGGTCATCGACGTCCTGCCCTGTCGAGTCCAGCCACGCCGGCACACGGGGCTGGAGACCGCTGGCGTCGGCGATCGTGGTGGCGAACGACGCACGCCCGATGAGCGCGGGCGACGGCCCGGGTCCGATGCTGATCGCGGCGAGCGGATCGTCGAAGCCCACGGTGCCATCGAGATAGGCGCCGAGCCATCCTCCGCCGCCGGTACCGCCCTTCGCTGACCACCAGATCGCGAACGACCCGAAGTGCGAGAGGTCGGCGTCGTCGTATCCAAGTCCCTCGATGACGGCCACGTGCCCGTTCCCGTACCGGCTCGCCAGCTTCGGAAGGCTTGGGTGCAAGCCGACCTCGCCGTCGAGATCGATGGCGTCGGTGACTCCCAGCGTGGGGCGCAGGTCGCGGTAGCGACCGTCCTGGAGGGGCACGACCGTGTTGAGCCCATCGTTGCCGCCGCCCAGCTCCACGATGACGAGCGTGTGACCATTCGTGTCGGCGTTGACCTGGCCGACGCGCGTCGACGCGGCAGCGGGCGTGTCACCCAGCTTCCCCTCCGAAAGCCCGCCCCACACCGACAGCCCGTACCCCGCGCCGACAGCGGTCGCGGTGCCGACGCCGAGCCGGCGGAGGAAGTCGCGCCGCGAAGGGTGCTTGGAGGCGGAAGTCATGCGAGTGCGAACTCCGGAGACATGGCGGCCAGCGCGAATTGGCGACCGGGATCGCGCTCGCGCTCGAGCAGCTGACGCGTCGACGCGTCGACGTCGAAGATGCCGAAACGTGCGAGCAGCGAATCGACGTCACCGGCGGACTCGGGCGCTCCCGCGAGCACGTTCAAGAGGTCGAAAGCGTGCACGAGCTGGTGTGGCCCCAACAGCAGTGGGCCCTCGGGGAAGCCGCCGACGTTGGGTGGGACGAAGGGGATGAAGCCCACCGTGCGAAGCGCCTCACCTCTTCCATTCGCTTGCGCAGAGCTTCTGTTCGTCTGCGTGGCGCGCTTGCGCATGGCGCCCAGATCGACCGTCAGGCCCCCACCGGCTTGCACGATGCCAACGAGCTTCTCGACGGGGGTGCGCACCCGCGAGCGCACGGCATTGTTGGACGTGAACGCGGGCTCGGCCGCGATCGCTTCGACCAACCTCATGATCGACCAATCACGTGCGAACGCGTCACCCAGTCGTTTCGCGTCGCCGTCGTCGGGGTCGAGGCCAACGAGCTCGCGGTAGAGCTTCGTGGCGATGAACCGACCGGTCGCAGGGTGCTCGAGGATCACGTCGAGCGCGCTGTCGAGATCGAACGCGCCGCGCTGACCGAGCAGCTCCTTGTCACCGCCGTCGTGCCGATTGCGGATGAAGATGGAGCCCCATGGCGCGGCTCCGAGCTCGGCCAGGCGACTCGAGAAGGGGCGCCCTTGCACGTTGACGACCCAACCGCTGAACGCGCGGGACGCCTCCACCACGTCGACCTGCTTGTAGCCGCCGCCGATGCCCAGCGTGAACAGCTCGAGGCACTCACGCCCGAAGTTCTCGTTCACCTGCCCGACGGCGTTGCTCGTCCCATCGAGGTACACGAGCATCGCCGGGTCCTTCGCCATCGCGGGGAGAAGGTCGGCGAACGATCCGGTGGCGTGCGCACGAACGGTCGCGTGCTGCTGGTGCATGAGGTATGGGATCCGCACCTTGGCGATGCTCGTCGCGAAGTGGTCGTGCCAGAACCAGACCAGGCGCTCCTCGATCAGTCGCGGGCTCGTGCTCATCTGGTCGAGCCACCACGCGATCGTCTCGGCGATCTCGATCGGCTGCTGCTCGTCATACGACGAAGGTGGATCCATCGGCGGCAGCGTGGGGGGAGCCGCCACCGACAGATCCAGGGCGCGAGCAACTGCCGCGTCGGGCGACTCGAGCTCGGCGACCAGCTCGGGGTGGACCCCCATCGACAGCCGTCGGACTACATGCGAGATGCGCTCGCGCTTGCTGACGCTCACAAGACGAATCCTCGCGTCGGGATGTGATGGAACCGTGAAGTTGGGCTGATGGGTGGGTCAGGGAAGGCAACGGGCGTCACGGCGGATCGGGTCCGTTGCCGGGCGGCACGAGATTCCAGCTCTGGGCAGTGCCAGTGACCTTCCAACCCTGGTTCGTCTTGAGCCGGTGGTGGTGCCAACAGAGGCGCCAGAGGTTGGACTGCTCGGTGCGACCACCTTCGCTCAGGGGCACGACGTGGTCGATCTGGAGATTGAAATCGGCGTCGCAGCCCTCGACACCGCACACCGGGTACTGCTGCTCGAGCCACGCCGTGAGCAATGGCGGGTAGTACCGCTTGTTGGTGGAGTACTCGGGCAGATCGTTCGGGTCGGCCGGGATCTCGCGGACCTTCGCCTCGACGAGCATCCGCTTGGCGATCATGACCGGGATCGGACCGATGCCCGGGATCTCGCACCGCTCACCGCGCGCCGCGTACCCACGATCGGCGACGGCGGCGTCCATGACCAATGTGGCCCCAGTGGCCTTGCGGGGCCCGCTCGTGATCAGCGAGTGGAGCGCGTCGGCGGCATAGGCCTCGCGCGACTCACGACGGCCCGCCGCGCGAGCCTCGCGAAAGATCAGATCCGTCTCGGCGTCGATCGCCGCGTTGACCTCCGCTCCCTTGTCGGGGCTCATGCGCCAGATGCCGCACGTCGACGCGTCGGCATCGACCCACGTTCGCAACGAACGCGTGTCGTGCAACCGCTGGGCCCACGCCGCATCATCTGCTTCCGCGCCGGCGCGCACACGCCGACATCGGTCGCGCAAGCCCTTCAGCGAGATGCCACGCTTGGCCTCAGCGACCAGCGCGGCTTCCGCGCTCGGGTCCTGACGCGCCGCACCGGCGATCTCGTGCGCCTGGACCTCGGACAACCGTCCCGCCCTGAACGCCGCATCGGTCGCCGGCAGCTCTACCAACGCGTCGACTGTGGCCAGCGCGCGCTCGGCAGCAGCGACGGGCACGCCACTTTTCCGGGCCAGCCACTCGGCGGCCGAACGCGAACCGCTGTCGCGGTACGCGAACGTTTCATCCACCCGCTTGGCCGCAAGCGCCTTGGCCGCGGCACAGGCATGCTCGCCCCGCGCGAAGCGCTCCACCGCCCGCACCGCACCTCGAGCATCGAGCAGACCCGGCTCGAAGTCGCGCACCTCAGCCTCGATCGTGGCGATCGCGGTCTCGAGTGCTGCGAAGTCCACGGCTTCGTCCTTCGTGATCGACCAGCCGGCATGGCCAGGCTGGGAGCCCTGAGGGCTCATTCGGAAGGCAGGACGTCAGGCTCGTCCGCGAAGCTCTGGCGGAGAGTATACGAACATATGTTCGCTCTTGTCAAG
>JBBECS010000013.1 GCA_040881685.1 Acidimicrobiia bacterium
ACCCGCGACCTTCGGGTTATGAGCCCGACGAGCTACCAGACTGCTCCACCCCGCGGCGTGCTTCCAGGGTACCAGCGCCACGCAGCGATCGTCACTGCGGGCGCTGAACGATCACGCGGCGCGGCTCGTAGCAGCAGCCACGTCGTCGGCCGCTTCACTCGCCGTGCTCTCGAGCCATGACTTGAGCTCCGCGCGTCGCTGCGGTCCGCGCTCGGGGTCGAAGAACCAGACCACGGCTCCGCCGAGCGCGATCCACGGTGCCCGCTTGATGATCCGGAACATGGGCTCCTCCTCAATTGGTCGTCCGATTTGAGATACCCGGAACCGGCGCGCCTGAATCGTTCAGGCCAGGCGGGCCGCGAGCTCGGATCGGGCGGCCGGGAGCCACTCATTCGGCGGGGTCGCCGCGGTCGCCGTATCGAGGTCGATGCCGTAGAGATCCGCCGCGTTCGCGCCGAGGATCTTCGCTTTCACCGCGTCGGTGAGCTGCGGGTAGCCGAACTCCTCCTGCATGCCCTCCGGGATCTTGAACGCGCGGAACGCGTCGATGAGCGACTGTGGCGCTCCGTACCAAACGGAGTCGGTGCCCCAGAGAATGCGGTCCTCCCCTACCGCGCGCAGCAGCTTGCCGAGCACGTGCGCGGCTTCGCGTGGGCGCCGCAGCATCAGGAACCATGTCGAGCCGAGCTCGGCGTACACGTTGGCACCGGGCGCCACACCAGCAGCGGTGAGGCTCGTCACCAACCGACTGACGCCGCGGTGCGGGTCGACGGCGTGCGCACCCTCTTCGACGGGGTCCAGGTCGTAGCCGGAGTGGTACACGACGAGCGCGAGATCCGGGAACGCGGCGGCCGCCGGCCCGACGTCACGTGGTGAGGAGGCCGCCGGCGCGGCGTTCGCAATCGGCCCTGCGATTCCCTTGTGCGCGCACACGATGCGCGTGCCGAGCGCCCGGGCCCGTTCGAGGAACGGAAAGCCGGTCTCTTCGTCGTCGAGGAACCATCCGCTATCGCCACGCTCGGGCGGCTCCCACAGCGTGTACACCTTCCAGCCCGCTGGCGCGAGCTGGTCGTGCCATTCGGACATCGCGTCGAGTTCGGATGCACCGAGGTTTGGGTGGACAATCGTGTGCGTGAGCACGCGCGACGTGCCGGCATAGCGGTCGACCACCTCACGCGCAGCCGCGATGTCCTCGTTCGTGAGCACGTTTTCGTGCGCGCGACCGGGCGGTGACGTCAGGAGGGCGACAGAGGTCTCGCTGCCACCGAACACGCAGGCTGCCCATTCGGCGGCCGAGAGCAGTTCCGGATCGATGTTGCTTCCCCATCGGTCAGGATCGACCATGCGCAGGAACCCGTAGAGCGCCTTCGCCGCTGCAGTGCCGACGAGGCTCGGGCGCACGAGGTGCGTCTGCACGTCGATTACCGGACCGGGCCCGTCGAAGGCCGCGTTCGCGGCATCGGCATCCGACTCGGCTTCGACGGAGATGTCGTAGAAGCCGCCACCGGCGGCAGCGTCGATGGCCCGGAGCGTGGCCGCGGTGCCTACGCGCTCGCGGAGGTAGGTGCGCTCGTCGAGCCCGAGTCGTCGCGAGTGCAGGCGAGCCCGATCTCGCGCCGTGGCAAGCGCGCGCCGCTGCGACAGACCGAGCGGCGGCGGCATGAACTCATCCGACGTGCGCGGCGCCAGGAGCGGAGGAGTCGGCGGGGCGAGCACCGCTCGGGACGGTAGCCCCGGTCATCCCCAGACGAGCGGGAGCTCCGCGGTCTGGCGGATGCCGAGCGAGTACGTGAGCTCGGTGCCGTCGGCGATGCGGTAGTCGGGGATGCGGCGGTGCCACTCCTCGAGCGCGATGCGCAGCTCGACCCGCGCCAGGTTCGAACCGAGGCACCGGTGGGGGCCGGCACCAAAGGCAAGGTGGCGATTGGCCTCACGAGAGAAGTCGACGCCGTTCGCGTCGGAGAACTCCGCGTCGTCGCTGTTCGCCGCGCCGATCAGGATCGTCGCGTGGTCACCGGCCTTGAGCTGTTGGCCGGCGAGCTCGCAGTCCTCCTTGAGGACGCGGACCACCATCATCACCGGGCTCTGATGGCGAAGTAGCTCCTCGACGGCGACCGCGGCGAGCGCGGGATCGTCCACGACCGCTTGGCGCCGCCCCGGGTTGGCCGCGAGGTACGCCAGCGCGCAGTCGAGCGTGGCCGTGACGGTGTCGAGCCCACCGAGCATGAGCAGATGACAGATCCCCAGCGTCTCTTCCCGGTCGAGGGGGCGACCGTCGACCTCGCCGTGTGCGACGCGGGTCAACAACCGGTCGTCAGGATTCTTGCGGCGTTCCGCCACCATCTCCTCGAAGTACTCGCTGAGCTCGTGGCTGACGCGCTCCCGAGCCGCCGCTGCGGCCTCGAGGTCACCCACGGGCACGTCGGGACGGATGGTCTCGTCGCGCCACCTGAGGAACATCGGCAGATCCGACATGGGCAGGCCCATGAGCGCCAGGAACACCCCCGACGGCAGCGGGGTGGCGAGCTCTTCGTGCACGTTGCACGAACCGCGATCGATGAAGGTGTCGATCAGCGTGTTGACGAGCGTTCGCACCTCCGGCTCGAGCGCGTTCATCCGCTTCGGCGAGAACTCGGGATCGAGGAGCCGGCGGTACTTGGCGTGCTCGGGCGGATCGACCTGGAGGGGGATGAGCTTCTGCTCCTGGCCGATGTTCACCGCTTCGGGCGCGGAGGAGAACACCTCCGGGTGCTTCAACGACCAGATGACGTCCTCGTAGCGCGACACGATCACGTGCGGATGCCCGTCCCAACCAGCACCTCGACTCACTGGGCATTCGGTGCGCAGCTTGTCGTACGCCTCGTGCGGGTGGTTGGCCACTGTGGGATCGAACAGCACCGCGCTGCCGTCGACACCGTCGGTCGTGTCGTAAGTGGTCACCGTTGTTCGTCTCCTGTCGTGGCAGATGTTCGGGACAGTCCCGCCCAGCAGAAGGACCAGAGATGCGTCGCTTGCTCGAGCGGCTCGGCGCGGCCGAGCGCAACGTCGTGGATGCCTTCCAACACGAGGGCGAACACGAGCTCCGCGTCGCGTGCCGCGTCGCGCGAGCCGCACGAGCCGGCGGCCGCCGCGGCGGCGATCTCCGCCTCGAGTCCGGCGATCATCGGTGCGAGCGCCCGTCGCAGCTCGTCGGGTCGCTCTTCGGAGAGGCGACGGTGCTCGCGCACCAGGACGCCCGCGTACCCGATCGCGCCGGGGTGCGTGAGCATCTCGAACACGCCCATCACGTACGCCCGCACTCGTGCCACGGGATCGGCGTGCTGCTCCATCATCTCGCCGAGGAGGGCGGCGCCGAGACGGCTGTCTTCTTCGATGAGCGCGACCAGCAGATCGTCCTTGCCTGCGAAGCAGCGGTAAAAGCTCTTGAGCGACAGCCCGGCCTGCGCCGTCACCTGCGTCACGGTGAAGGCCGCGCGTCCGGTCTCGTTGGCCAGCACGCGCGCCGCGTCAACGAGGCGCTCGAGACGCTCGACTGAGCGGGCGCGGGCCGCCTCTAGCGAGCGCTCGAGGGCCCGATCTCGCCAGGATGCACCGTTCGCCGTTTCGGAGAACATTGTTCTCCATCCTGGCACGACCGGGGTCGCGGAGCAACGCCAGCGCCGTTGCTCCTCTTGACGCCCGCCTGCGTACGCTGAAACCTCGCCACCCCGGAGGTCCCTGTGCGTCGTCGTGTTCTCGCCGCGCTCTTCCTGGCGCTCAGCGCGGTCCCGGTCGCAGCCGCACCTGCCCTCGCCGGCACCAGCCCGCGGGACAGTGGCGGACGCATCAGCGTCGACGGCGGCTTGCTCATCGGCGAGAACGAGCTCGTCGACGGACCGGTCGTCTCGATCGACGGGACAGTTCGGATCGAGGGCACCGCAACGGGCGACGTCTACGTAATACATGGCGACGTCGAGATCACCGGTCGGGCGCGCGACGACATCGTGGTCCTCGACGGCGACGTCCGGGTCACCGGCGGCGTCGACGGTGACATCGCTGTGATCGGCGGACGGGCGATCGTCGCGACACGCGACTCGTTCGTCGGGGGCGACATCCGGTCGACCGACCAACCGCGCGTTGCGCGCGGTGCGCAGGTGAGCGGATCGATCGACAAGCTCGGCTTCGATGGGCTCTTCGGCAGCATCATGTTCACGCTGCTCATGTTCTTGTGGCTCGCGGTCACCGTCTCGACCGCGCTGTTCGGAGTCCTCTATGTGTGGCTCTTCCCGACGGCGACCGAGGCATCGGTGCGCGCGAGTCGCGACGTCGGGCGAACCGCCGCATGGGGCATTGGCGTCGCCATCGTCGGCCCGACCCTTGCGGTAATCGCGCTGGCGAGCCTCATCGGTCTGCCACTCGGCTTGGGGCTCGGCGCCGGATTCGTCGCGCTCTCGGGTCTCGCCTACGTCACGAGTGCGCTGTGCCTGGGCCGCGCCATGATCCAGGGCACCACGACGGGTAACCGGATCGGAGCGTTCTTCGCGGGCCTGGGCATCTTGCGAGCCGCCGCACTCCTCCCCGGCATCGGCGCGCTGGTCGGGTTCCTCGCGACGGTCTACGGCCTGGGTGTCCTCGCGAACGCGGTGTGGCGCGCCCGCCGCGTCGCGCCATCGGGCGGCGCAACGATCGACTCGTCCCCGACCGAGCCGACCCCTGTGGTTGCGGCCGAGCTCGTCGATGAGGAGACGACCCACGACGGCGCCGCCGACGGGGACGACGACGAGCTCGCCAGCAGCGGCCGCTAGGGGCTCAACCGATCTCGACGAGGAAGCGCAGGCCGAGCGACTCCATGACGTCGTTGAGCTGTGCGGTCACCCATCCGAGGTTGTCGGTCAACAGCATGATGCCGAAGAACGCGAGCACTCCCGCGCTCACCAGGGTGATCGCCCGCGAGTGGCGCTTCACCCACGCGAGGGGCGTGGCCAGCCGGCCGAGGAGGAGCCCGACCGCGAGGAACGAGCAGCCGAGGCCGAGGGAGTACGCAGTGAGGAGCACCGCGGCGCGGCCGAGCTCGCGGCCTTGGCCGGCGAACGTGAGAATCGATCCGAGCACGGGACCGATGCAGGGCGTCCACCCGAGCCCGAACGCCGCGCCTGCGATCGGGGTCGCAGCCGGCCCGAACCGCTCGAGGTGGGGGTGGAAGCGGAACTCCTGATAGAGGCGCGGCGTGGTGAGCAGCTGCGACCCGGCGAGGTACGCCGCCATGAGGAGGACCAACCCGCCCGACACGCGAGTCAGGGTCTCCTGGTTGTCGAACAAGGTGTCGCTCACGGCGGTGGTGGTCAGGCCGAGCACCACGAACACCACGGTGAACCCCAGCACGAACATCCCGGTGTCGAGCGCGATGCGCTTGAGCACCTTCGGCCGCGCTTCCTCGATCTCCCCCACCGTGAGGCCGGTCACGAGGCTCAGGTACGCCGGCACGATGGGGAGGACGCACGGAGAGAGGAAGGAGATGATCCCGCCGCCGAACGCGGTGAACACGTAGAGGTCGCCCGTGGCGTCGCGGGCGGCACCGAGGAGGAGTCCCATGGCGAACCCGAGAGTACGACGCGGGTGACCAGCCGACCCGAACGGTGTACCGTCCGCGCCGTCACGGCGGCACAGGAGGGATCGGCATGCAGCACGTACGAGTGGCTACCTACAAGCTCACGAGCGGAACGCCCGAAGAAGCGTCGGACCTTGCACAATCGGGCATGCTTCCGATCTTCCAGGGCCACGGCGGCTTCATCGGGTACTCCGTCCTGAAGGTGGGCGACGGTGAGCTGATGTCCATCAGCGTGTGGAAGTCGCACAAGGACGCCGAGGAGGCCACCGCGCTCGCCAAGGACTTCGTCGCCGAGAAGATGGCGGACCGGATCAGTCTGGAGTGGAGCGGCGTCGCCGACGTGATCTTCAACGCCAACGCCTTGGGCGACTGAATCAGGAGAAGCGGACACATGTCGGTCTACGAGATCCCCATCGCCACGCTGGACGGCGAGCCCAACCTGCTCGAGAGCCAAAAGGGCCACGCCACGCTGATGGTGAACGTGGCCTCGAAGTGCGGTCTGACTCCGCAATACGAAGGTCTCGAGCGGATCCACGAGAAGTACGCCCCGAAGGGGTTCTCGGTGGTCGGGTTCCCGTGCAACCAGTTCCTCGGTCAGGAGCCAGGTACCGCGGACGAGATCAAAGAGTTCTGCAGCACCACCTACGGCGTGACGTTCCCCCTGTCGGAGAAGATCGAGGTGAACGGGGACGCCAAGCACCCGTTGTACGAGCACCTCGAAGAGGTTGCCGACGCCGAGGGCCACACCGGTGACATCCGCTGGAACTTCGAGAAGTTCCTCGTCTCCGCCGACGGGAAGGTACTCGCGCGCTTCTCACCGCAGATCGAGCCAGAAGCGCCCGAGATCATCACCGCGATCGAAGCCGCATTGCCGGGCTGATCCAGCTCAGCTCTCCGCCGTCACCAACGCATCGCGCGCGGCTTGCACGCGCTCGTTGGCGAGGTCGACGTACTCGGCGTCCGTCTCGTAGCCCGCGAAGTAGCGCTCGTTGCTGACCGCGGCGACCGCGGTCGAACCTGAGCCCATGAAGGGGTCGAGCACGACATCGTGCTTGTACGTGTAGAGGCGGAGCAGGCGCTCGGGTAGCTCCACCGGGAACGGCGCCGGGTGCCCGACACGACGCGCGTGCTCTGGGCGTATCTCCCACACGTCGAGAGTGGATTCGAAGAACTCTTCCTTCGTGATCGTGTTCTCGTGCGGCAGCCCACGTTCAGCGCGCACGCTGCGCTTGATCGCACGGCCGAACCGACCCTTCGACGCGACGACGACGCGCTCGGTCACGTCACGGAGCACGGGGTTCGACGCCGAGAGATACGAGCCGAACGCCGTGGATCCGGTCGCCCCTCGTGCCTTCTGCCAGATGATCTCGCCGCGCGGGAGCAGCGCGAGATCGTCCTGGAGGATGCGCATGACGTCGGCCGACAGCGACCGGTAGGGCTTGCGCCCGAGGTTGGCGACGTTCACTGCGATGCGGCCGCCCGGCTCGAGCACGCGACGGCACTCATCGAAGACGTCGCGAAGCATCGCGAGGAACTCCACGTACGTACCCGGGATGTGACCCTCGCCGAGGGCCTGCTCGTACTCCTTGCCGGCGAAGTACGGCGGCGACGTGACAACGAGCGCGATGCTCGAGTCATCACACGCGCTCATGTCGCGCGCGTCACCATGGATGATCGTGTCGGCAATTGAACAGGGGTTGACCGTTTCGTCCTTGGACAGCTTTGGAGCGCGGAACCGGGCATAGAAGTCGCTGGCGTCGTGACTCTCGCGGTTACCCGCGCCGAACGCCCGCGTGCGGGATCCCATCAGTAGTCGATGCCCTTCTTCGCGACGATTCCGCTGTCGTAGGCGTGCTTGACGTTGCGCATCTCGGTCACGGTGTCAGCGATCTCCACCAGCGTGGCTGGTGCGTCACGGCCGGTGGCGATCACGCTCACGGCGCTCGGCCGATCCCGGATCGTCTCCACGACCTCGGCGGGGTTGATCCACTTCCAGTTCATCGGATAGGTGATCTCGTCGAGCACGACCAGCTGATGCTCGCCGGCACGGATGAGCTCGGCCGCTCGCGCCCAGGCCGCCTTGGCCATCGCCTCGTCTTCGGTGAGCTTGGCAGAGTCCCACGTGAAGCCCTCACCCATCGCCTCCCAATCCACGCCGAGCCGCCGCGCCGTCTCTTCCTCGCCCACCTTCCACTCACCCGACTTCAAGAACTGGATGACCACGACCCGCCATCCGCGTGCCACCGCGCGCATGACGACGCCGAAGGCGGCGGTTGACTTGCCCTTGCCGTCACCGGTGTTCACGATCACGAGCGATGGCGCGCTCCGCATGCCGGCTGGGCGCGGATCTTCCGTGGGGGGCTGCTCGTGCTCGTCGGTCATGATCCGGCAACTTTGGCCAAGCGGTGGGGTACGACGAACGGCCGTCTCCCGCCCCGCGTAACGACGCCCCGGCACAGTAGCGTGCGCCAATCGACGCTGAGGCCCCACTGCGCACGCTCCTTCGAGTGCTCACGGTCGCGACCGAACGCGTCACTGAGATGGTCGGCCCGCTCGAAGAGCAGTCGAGCGACGTGCCACGCGAGCGCCCGGCCGCGCCCGAGCGCGCCGGGCCCGGCGTCGACAGCCCGCGCACGTTGCTGGCCAAGGCCCTCGACGGGTTGGTCGTGCTCGACGAGCAGGGAACGATCACGTACGCGAGCCCTGGGTTCATCGGCGTGCTCGGGACGCACCGCGATCTCGTGGGGAGCAACGCGCTCGACTTGGTCCATCCCGATGATGCGGCTGTGATCCGGGGAGCGCTCGCCACCGTGTCCGGGCGCGACGAGGGCGCGATGACGCTCGAGTTTCGTGGTGAGCACTCCGACGGCACCTGGCGCTGGTGCGAAGCCAGGGCGACCAACCTGCTCGCCGATCCCGAGATCGCTGGGGTGCTCATGACCGTGCGCGACATCTCGGAGCGCCGCGCGTACGAGGACGACCTGCGTCATCAAGCGCTCCACGACACACTGACGGGTCTCCCGAACCGCACGCTGCTGCTCGACCGGCTCCGGGGGGCGATCAACCGCTCAGGCTGGGACGGTCCCAAGGTCGCGGTCGTCTTCCTCGACATCGACTCGTTCAAAGCGATCAACGACACCCAGGGTCACGGCGCCGGCGACGAGGCGATCGCGGGCGTGGGCCGTCGACTCGCGTCCGTCGCGCGAGCCCAAGACACCGTGGCGCGCTACGGGGGCGACGAGTTCGTGATTGTCGTGGAACACGACCAAGCCCCCGAATGGGTGGAGGACTTCGCCGAGCGCCTCCGTGCGGTGCTCCGCGAGCCTGTGCAGGCGGGACACCGAGCGGTCTCCGTGACCGCCTCGATCGGTGGGGCAATCGCGACCGGGAGCAAGCCGACACCCGAAGGTGTACTTCGAGACGCCCACACGGCCATGTACCGAGCCAAACAAGGCGGTGGCGACAGGTTCGTCATCTTCGATGAATCGATGGTCGACCACCCGCTTGTGGACCTCACACACGGGTGATCTGACCTCAGGACGCTCGCGCCGACTGCGCGGCTGTCCACGACGCCCACAAGCTCGCGTACCGCCCCTCACCGCGCAGCAGATCGTCGTGAGTTCCGAGCTCCTCGAGATGACCTTGATCGATCACCGCGATCCGGTCGGCGCGCGCGGCCGTCGAAAGACGGTGCGCGACCACGATCACGGTCCGATGCGCGGTGAGCGCTTCGAGTGCACGCTCGACCGCGCGCTCAGTGCCCGGGTCGAGGTTCGACGTCGCCTCATCCAGCACGAGCAACGCAGGATCGGCCAAGGCGGCGCGCGCGAGCGAGACGAGCTGCCGCTCTCCCGCTGACAGCCGACTCCCTCGCTCACGCACCTCCGTTTCGAGACCCTCGGGCAGCAGCGAGAAGCGATCCCGCACACCGAGTGCTTCGAGTGCCGCGTCCACTTCGGCGTCGGTTGCCTCGGGCCGCCCGACCCGCACGTTCTCCCGGATGGTCCCTGCGAACAGGTACCCCTCCTGGGGCACGACGACGATCCGCTCGCGGAGAGATCGGATCGTCGCGTCGCGCAGGTCCCTGCCGCCGAAGCGCACAGTGCCGGACCGCGGGTCGTAGAAGCGAACGACGAGCTTGGCCAGCGTAGACTTGCCGGCCCCAGTCGGACCGACCAGCGCGATCCGCTCACCGGGCGCGACGGTCAGAGATACGGAGTGCAACACCTCGGGACCATCCGCGTACCCGAACGACACGCCGTCCACCTCGAGCGGCCCGACCAGCGGCAGGTCGACTGCCCCCGGTCGCTCGGCGATCGACGGCTTCGTGTCGAGCAGACCGAAGAGCTTGTGCAACGCCGCGCCCGCCGACTGAAGCACGTTGTAGAGCTGGCTGAGCTGCTGGACCGGCTCGAACAGGCTGTTGAGGTAGAGCACGAACGCCGCCACCGCACCGATCTCAATGATGCCCTCGTCGACGAACACGCCGCCCACACCGATGATGATCGCGATGCCCACGACGCCCGCGTACTCGACGACGGGGAAGTAGCGCGTCGCGATCCTCGCGGTCTCGAGGTTGGCGTCGTACTGCGCCTCATTCGTCTCGTTGAACCGTCGGGTGAACGCACGCTCGCGCCCAAACGCCTGCACGACCCGCACGCCGGCCAAACCTTCCTGCAACGTTGCGAGGTTGGTCCCGATGCGCTCTCGAACCTCGAGGTAGGCGCGGTTCGAGGCGCGGCGGAACCACCGGCTCGCGAAGTACACCGGCGGGACCACAACGAGCGTGCAGACCGCCAGCTGCCAGCTCGTGAGGAAGATGGCGATCAGCGCGCCGACAAACACGAGCACGTTCTGGACGAACATCGTGAGGCCGGTCTGCACGAGCTCCTGCATGGCCTCGACGTCAGACGTGAGCCGGGCAACGAGCCGACCGGTCTTCTCGCGCTCGAAGAAGTCCATGCCCAGCGACAAGAGGTGCTGGAACACGCGCACGCGCAGCTCGCGCAGGAACGTCTCTCCGATGCGGGCAACCGCGCGGATCGACCAACGGCCCATGATCAACGCGAAGACCGCGACGAACAGGTACAGCCCGGCGAAGAGGTTCAGCGTCCCAGCGTCGTCCGCTCGCAACCCGTCATCGATCCCGTGCTGCACGAGTGCGGGTCCGGTGAGCAGGCACGCCGTCTGCCCGATGATCAGCAGCGACGCCAGCAGGATCCGCGTCCGCCAGGGCCTCAGCATCCGCCACAGCCGGCGGAGCACGCGCTCGGCTTCGTCACGACTCAACGTCTCGTCCACGATGATCTGGCCCCACGGCCCGCGCCCGCCGCCTCCCCTCATGGTCGGACTCCGTGTCCGGCCTCGGCTTGCGCGAGGACCTGGCGATAGAGCGCAGACGACTCGAGGAGCTCCTGATGCGTGCCCTCGGTGGCGATCCGTCCGCCCTCGAGGACGACGACGCGGTCGGCCAGTGCGATCGTGGCGGCGCGGTGGGCGATGATGAGCGTGGTCCGGCCGCTCATCACCTGCTGCAACGCGGCGCGGATCTCGTGCTCCTTCGTCGGATCGACCGACGATGTGGCGTCGTCGAGGATGAGGACGCGCGGATCGGCGAGCACGGCACGCGCGATCGCGATTCTCTGGCGCTGTCCACCCGACAGCGAATAGCCCTGCTCGCCGATGACCGTGTCGTACTCCTTGGGCAGGTCGACGACGAACTCATGGGCACCCGCGAGCCGTGCCGCCTGGCGGACCGCCTCCATCGGCGCGTCGGGAATGGCGAAGGCGATGTTCTCCGCGACGGTGTCCGAGAACAGGAAGGTGTCCTCGAACACGATCCCGATGCTGCGCCGGAGGTCGTGGAGCCCGACGTCGCGCACGTCGACCCCGTCGACGAGCACGCGACCGTCCTGCACGTCGTAGAAGCGCGGTAACAAGCGCGCGACCGTGGTCTTCCCGCTCCCGGTGGGCCCGACGATCGCGACGGCTTCGCCGCCGCGCACCACGAGGTTGAAGCCATCGAGGACCGGTCGACCGTTGGCGTAGCCGAAGCGAACGTTCTCGAAGCGCAGCTCTCCCGGTCCAGCCGGTGGGAGCGGCTTCGGGTGCGGTGGATCGGACACCGCCGTGTCGGTCTCGAGGATCTCAAAGATGCGGCCCGCCGCCGCAGCCGAGCGCGCCGACTGCGCGACGAGCATCCCACCGATGCGTAGAGGCCAGATGAGCATGAGGATGTACGAGTTGAACTGGACCAGGTCGCCGATCTGGAGTTCCCGATCGAGCACCTGGTGACCGCCGTACCAGAGGATCGCCACGAGCGCGACCGCGGGCAGGAAGTCCACGAGCGGGAGAAAGTTCGAGCGCATCTTGGCGGCGACGAGCGCGCGGTCGAGCACGGAGTCGGCCTCGGCGTCGAGCCGCTTCGTCTGTCGCCGCTCGGCGCCGAAGCCCTTCACGACGCGCACGCCAGCGATGCTCTCCTCGACGACACCAGAGAGATCGCCGAGCTCCTCCTGCAGCTCGAGTGAGACCGGCGCGATGCGGTGCGAGAAGCGGGTCGCGAAGTATCCGAGGATCGGGAGCGCGCCGAGCGCGAGCAATGCGAGCGTCACGCTCTTGAGGAGCATGACCGTGACCGCGCCGACCAGGATCAAGGTGTTTGAGATCGTGAGCGGCAACATGATCACGACCTGATTCACCTGCTGGATGTCGGAGTTGGCCCGCGCCATGAGCTGGCCGGTCTGGGCCTGGTCGTGGAACGCGAAGTGCAGGCGCTGGAGATGCGCAAACAGCCGTTGGCGGAGGTCGGTCTCGGACCGGTACGAGATGCGGAACGCGCTGTAGCGCCGCAACGCAGTACCCGCGGCCTGCACGACGCCGACCACGAGGATGAGGACGGCGTACCTGAGGATGACCTGGCCGTCGCCGGGGATGATCCCGTCGTCGATCGCGGCGCCGGCGAACGCGGGGATCGCGAGCTTCGCCGCGGTCCACACGGCGCCGGCGAGCACCCCGGCGATCACCCAGCCGCGCTGGGGGCGCACGGTGGAGCCCATGAGCCGCCAGCCCTCCCGGCGCAGCTCCTTGTCCCGATCCATCGCGCGGCTCCTCGAGCCGCACGCTACCAGCGAGCCTGACGGAGACGTCAGGTCTTCGCGCGGCCGAGCAGTGAGCGCGCGACGAGCGCGTAGAACGCAGGAACGATCACGAGCCCGACCACGACCGCGCTGAAGCGGATGAAGTTCCGGTTGGGATCCACGGCGATCATGCGCCCGAAGTACACGACCAAGAGCAGCAGCGTCGCGACGCCCCCGACCGGCGCCAGCGCTCGCGGGAGGTTGCTGTTGCGGCGCGAGAGCCAGCCGAACAACCCGAGGGCGGCACCGGTGATCGCGAACGTGAGGAAGCCGCGCGGGTCGATCTGGCTGGGGAAGCTCGCGGCCTTGCCTTCGACCGGTTTGGCGAGCACGGCGACGTCGAACGCACCGTGGATGGATGCACCGAACGCGCCGACCAGGCCGGCCACGAGCGCAAGCATTGCGAACTGGGGCTCGTGCTCACGCACTCGCGCATGGAGCGCGACGAATACCGGCACGACGATCAGGCCACTGGCCATGAACGCGATGGCGCTGGCCCAATGAGCCCAGTGGTAGTCCTCGCGCACATAGAGCGCGAACGTGATCGTGTAGATCACGCTCACGGCCGCGGCCAGCACCGCGGTCGAACCCGCGAATCGTTGGAACGTCGACGTCACGGCACCCCTCCCTCGTCCACCGCCCATTCGCCGTGGGGGTGGATCGAGATCACTCCGGTGGAGTCGTTTCCGGCACCGAGCGCTGGGGAAACAGCTCGGCGAGCAGCTCGAGGATGACCTCGCGGTCCTTGGCCGGATCGCCGACGAAGGCCGCCGCCCGAACGCCGCGCCCGGTGAGGTCGGCGACGAGCTCGCCCACACTTTCGGCATCGTCACCGATGACGACTGCGGCGACCTCGCGGCCCCCGCTCAGCCCGGACCCTCTCCGCCTTCGGGCATGACGACGCGCCCGTACTGACCCTGGAAGAACACGAGTGGTCCGGCGTCGTGGTTCACGCCGAGGTCCAGGACACGGCCCACGACGATGATGTGGTCACCACCGTCGTATTCGGCCCAGAACTCGCAGTCGAGGTACGCGATGCAATCATCGAGCACCGGCGACCCGCCGACACCGACGTGCCAATCGACCTGCGCGAAGCGGTCGGCGCCCTTGGTTGCAAACAGGCGGCACACCTCCTCTTGGTGCTCGCCGAGGATGTTCACCGCGAACTTCCGGGCCCGCTCGATGCGCGGCCAGGTGCTCGACGTATGGGCGACGCAGAACAGGAGCAGCGGTGGGTCGAGCGACACCGACGTGAATGAGTTGGCGGCGACCCCGACGGGCTCGTCGTCATCCACGGCGGTGATGATCGTGACGCCGGTTGCGAACTGCCCCAGGACCGTTCGGAACTCGGTGGCGTCGGGCTGGAAGACGTCTTCGTCGGCGGTCCCGCCGGCGTCGCTCACCGCGGTTCGACGGCGAGCACGAGCCCTTCGGCCGCGGCGCTGACTTCGAGCCCCGGAGCCTTCGATGCGAGCTCCCGCGCGTGCACGAAGATCTCGTCGATCGCGTCGTCGCCGTGCGTCGGGCAGTGGTGGAACAGCACCAGATGTCGAACGCCCGCCTCGCGTGCGACGTGCACGGCGTACTCGATGGTCGAATGACCGAAGTGACGCTTCGTCTCGTACTCCGACATGGTGTGCTGCGCGTCATGCATGAGCACGTCGACGCCGTCACACAGCTCGAGCACCGACCGCGGGATGTCATCGTCGTCGGCGTCGGGGTCGCAACCGGGTCCGTGGTCGGAGATGTAGGCAACCGACACGCCTTCGAGCTCGATGCGGTGCCCGAGCGTCGGATCGGTGTGGCGCACCCAACGGGACAGGACCTTCGATCCGTTGATCGCGAAGTTGTCGTCGTCGACATCGTGGAACGTGACGGTGCCGCCGAGGTCAGCCGGCGAGATCGGGAAGTACGGCGGGCTCATCACGCCGGCAAACACGGCTCCGAGGGGACCCGCCTCTTGGCGCGGCCCGTACACGTCCACCACCGCGTCGGGCCGGAACAGCGGCGTGAAGAAGGGGAAGCCGATGATGTGATCCCAGTGGAGGTGGGTGAGCAAGACCGAGGCGCGGTACGGGCTCGAGAGGGCGTTGGCCTCGAGCTGGGCACGGAACTGCTCAGTGACGATGTCCCCGTACTCGCGCACACCGGTGCCGAGGTCGAAGATCACGGGCTCGTGCCCAGGCGCCTCGAGCGCGACGCACGACGTGTTCCCGCCGTAGCGCTCATAGCGCTTCGCGTCGCAGGGTGTGGAACCTCGCACGCCGTAGAAAGTGAGACGGACGCCGTTCACGCCGAAGGGAGGATAGTCACCCTTCCCCAGCAGCCGAGGCAGCCCTCCGGAGATCAGTGCGGCTTGGGACCCTCGGAACGGACCTGCTGCACGTGCACGAGGGCTTCGCGCAGCTGATCGATCCACTCTCCTTCGTGGTCGCGCACGAGGCGCACGCACCACCCCAGCGCATCGCTGCGACTGCGGGCCACGCCGGCGCTCACGAGGGTGTCGAGAACTCGTCGCTCGTTCATCCGCAGCCGCGTCATGACCGGGACGCTGAGGCTGGTGAACACCACGCGCTGGTCGCCGCACTCGGCACCCCATGCGACCTTGCGGCCAAACCGCTCTTCCGCCTCGTCGGCGATCCGCATGCGCTGCTGGCGAGTGTCTTCCCGGAACCCCTGAATGCGGGCGGTGCGGGCCGCCTTGCGAGCGCCGTCGTCAGCGTCGGCGCCGAGGTCGGGCTCGGCCAGGGTGCCGACCACGAGGATCTCCTCGCGATCGAGGGTGACTTCGGGAGGCCCCTCGAACCACCCGTCGGGAAGGCGGCCGGCGAACCAGCCCTGGAGCTCGGTGGTTGTCATGTTGATTACATTATTACACGCCACCAGGCGACGGCAAGGCGGCCCGGATGGCGGTCGCGGCGGCCTCGCTCCCGGCATCGTCTGCGTAGGCCGTGCGCGGCCAGAAGAAACCTCGGAGGCCGTCCTTGGGCCGGCGAGGCACGACGTGCATGTGCAGGTGCGGCACCGACTGGCTGACGACGTTGTTCTCGGCGACGAACGTGCCCTGCGCGCCCATGCCGTCCTGTACCGCGACCGCGAGCCTGCGCACCTCGGTGAAGAACGGGGTGAGGAGCGCGTCGGGCAGGTCGCGCAGCGTCTCGACGTGCTCGCGGGGCACGACCAACGTGTGACCCGGAAAGATCGGCCGATGGTCGAGGAAGGCGAGGGTGTGGTCGGTCTCGGCGACGATGGTCGCGGAAACCTCGCCCGCGACGATGCGGCAGAAGAGGCAGTCGCTACTCAGGGGACGTGTACGGCCGCTGCCGGGGCTTCGCCGCCTCGCGTTTCGGAACCATCACCTTGCGGCGGAAGTAACAGACCTCTTCACCGCGCTGGTTGAAGCCGCGCGTCTCGACCGTCACCACGCCGCGGTCGGGCTTGCTCTCCGACTCCTTCTTCTCGAGCACCTTGGTCTCGGCGTAGATCGTGTCGCCGTGAAACGTGGGCTTGCTGTGCTTGAGCTCTTCGACCTCGAGGTTGGCGATCGCCACGCCGCTCACGTCCGGCACGCTCATCCCCAGCACCACGGAGTACACGAGGTTCCCGACCACCACGTTCTGGCCGAACTGCGTCTGGGTCTCGGCGAACCACGCGTCCGTATGGAGTGGATGATGATTCATCGTGATCATGCAGAAGAGGTGGTCGTCGGCCTCGGTGATCGTCTTGCCCGGCCAGTGCTTGTAGACGTCCCCGGGCTCGAAGTCTTCGAAGTACCGACCGAACGGCCGCTCGTGCAGGGTCACGGAAGGAACTCTATTGGCCGATTGACGTGCGTCTCTGACCCCGGAATAGCCGGGTGAGAGACGCACCCGAGGGGTTCAAGGGGCGAGTGGGTAGCGCTCGAGGAGGCCGCGGGCGATGACCAGGCGTTGGATCTCGTTCGTGCCCTCGCCGATGATCATGAGCGGAGCATCCCGGTAGTACCGCTCGATCGGGAGCTCGGTCGTGTAGCCAACGCCGCCGTGGATGCGCATCGCGTCGGTGGCGATCTCGAAGGCGGCCTCGCTCGCGAACAGCTTGGCCATGCCGGCCTCGACGTCGCAGCGCTCACCTCGATCCTTGCGCGCTGCCGCGTTGTGCGTGAGCAGTCGCGCTGCTTCGAGCTTGGTGCCCATGTCGGCGAGCTTCGCCTGGATGGCCTGATGCTGCGCGATCGGCTTGCCGAACGTCTCGCGTTGCTGCGCGTATTTGATCGCAGCCTCGAAGGCGGCGCGCCCGACGCCCACCGCGCGTGCCGCAATGTTGATGCGCCCTACCTCGAGCGCAGAGAGGATGAAGTGCTGTCCGCGCCCGAGGCCATCATCCCCACCGAGAACGCAGTCAGCCGGGACGCGATGACCGTCGTACGCCATCTCCACGGTCTCGATTCCCTTGTAGCCGAGCTTGCCGATGTTGCGGCTGACGGTGATGCCGTCGACTCGCTGGGCACCGGGCTCCTTCTCGACCATGAAGCAAGTGATGCCCTCGTCGGTGCGCGCCGCGAGGGCGATGAGCCCCGCTCGCTGTCCGTTCGTGACCCACGTCTTCGTGCCGTTGATCACGAACTCGTCGCCGTCGCGGCTGGCCTTGCACCGGAGCGCGCTCGTATCGCTGCCCGCGTCGGGCTCCGAGAGCGAGAGCGCCCCGCGGATCTCGCCGCGGGCGAGCCTCGGGAGCAGTCGGGCCTTCTGATCGTCGGTGCCGTACGCCTGGAGGAGGTTGGCGCACATCACATGGGTGTTCAGCACTCCGGACAGCGTCATCCAGCCGGCCGAGAGCTCCTCGATGACCCCGCAATAGGTGAGGAGGTCGAGACCGAGGCCCTCGTGCTCCTCAGGGATCGTGACCCCGAACAAGCCGAGATCCCGCATGGTGGCAACAATCGCCTCGGGGTACTCGTCGGCGTGCTCGAGCTCGGACGCCACCGGCACGACGTCTCGCTCGACGAATCGCCGCACCGCCGCGATGAGCTCCTCTCGCACGGCAGGGTCGGTCGTCACCTCGCGGACCTTACGCGGCAGGGATGGATGGCGCCCCCGGTACGGTTGATGCCTTCATGGGAATGGCAATGCACCAGACGGTGATGAGCTTCCGCCGCGACCCCGACGTTCGCGGCAAGGGATTCGAGCGCGCCCTGCTCAAACGAGTGCTCGGCCTCACCCGGCCGTACAAGAAGGCGCTCGTCGGCTTCGTGATCATGGTCATCGCGTCCGCTGCGGTCGGTGTCGTGCCGGCGCTGCTGTTCAAGGCACTCCTCGACGATGCCGTGCCTCAGGGCGACAAGGCATTGGTCGCGATCCTGGCGTTCGGGGCGGTGGCGCTCGCCATCACGAGCGCCGGGCTCTCCCTCATGCAGCGCTGGTTCTCGGCTCGTATCGGTGAAGGCCTCATCTACGACATGAGGGTCTCCCTCTTCGATCATGTGCAGCGGCTCCCCATCTCCTTCTTCACCCGAACCCAGACCGGCGCGCTGATGTCGCGGCTCAACAACGACGTGATCGGAGCGCAGCAGGCCGTCACCAACACGCTCGGAACGGTTGTCTCGAATGTGATCACCCTCGTCATCACGCTCGCGGTGATGCTCGGCCTCGAGTGGCGGCTCACGATCCTCACCCTGCTCGTGCTCCCGGCGTTCATCATCCCGGCCCGGCGGATCGGACGCAGGCTCCAGATCGCCACGCGGGAAGCGATGCAGCTCAACGCCTCGATGAACAACACGGTTTCCGAGCGCTTCAACGTCGGGGGCGCGCTCGTGGTGAAGCTCTTCGGCAAGCACAGCCGCGAGCACGAGCTCTTTGCGAACCGTGCTGGCCGCGTTCGCGACATCGGCATCCGGACCGCGATGTACTCACGCGTGCTGTTCGCTGCATTGGCTTTCGTGGCTGCCGTGGGTACAGCGGTGGTGTACGGACTCGGTGGGAACTTCGTGATCGACGCCACGATCTCGGTTGGTACCTACGCCGCGTTCGTGATCTACGTGGCGCAGATCTATCAACCTCTCACCCAGCTCTCGAACGCCCGCGTCGACGTGATGACCGCGCTCGTCGCGTTCGAGCGCGTCTTCGAGGTCCTCGACTTCGCGCCCTTGATCACCGACCGACCGGGCGCCGTTCCCATCGAGCGCCCGCGCGGGCGAGTTGCGTTCGAGCACGTGTGGTTCCACCATCCACCGCCTGCGGTCAGCTCGATTGCCTCGCTCGAAGAGGGAACCGCGCCGATGGACGAGGAGTCAAGTGCGTGGATCCTCCGCGACGTGAGCTTCTCGGTGGAGCCCGGCGAGCTCGTCGCGCTCGTGGGCCCGTCCGGCGCGGGCAAGACCACGACGGCGCTGCTCGTTCCTCGCATCCACGAGGTCAGCCAGGGTCGCATCACGCTCGACGGCGCCGACATCCGCGACATCACGCTCGAGTCGCTGCGCAACGCCGTGGGGATGGTCATGCAAGACCCGCACCTCTTCCACGAGTCGATCGCCGAGAACCTCCGCTACGCCAAGCCCGACGCCACCGATGTCGAGCTGGTGGCGGCCTGCCGGGCGGCCCGGATCCACGACGTGATCGCAGGCTTCCCGGATGGGTATGACACGGTCGTGGGCGAGCGCGGGTATCGCATGTCCGGCGGCGAGAAGCAACGGCTCGCGATCGCCCGCATGCTGCTGTCCGATCCAGCCGTGGTCATCCTCGACGAGGCGACATCGCACCTCGACTCGGAGTCCGAGCTCGCGATCCAGCACGCGCTGGCCGAGGCGTTGCGGGGACGCACCGCGCTGGTGATCGCGCACCGTCTCTCCACGATCGTCGCTGCAGATCGGATCGTCGTGCTCGACGACGGGCGCGTCGTCGAGGAAGGCCCCCACCACAAGCTCTTGCACGCGGGCGGCATCTACTCCGAGCTCTACCGCACGCAACTGGCCGCCGAGCCTGCCTAGCGCGCGTGCAAGACGACCCGCTACGGCTCGCCTGGGAGCGAGGCGCGCAAGGACGGGCCCGTCTCGAAGCGGCGCGACTCCGACGGCGCCGGTACGCGCTCATGGGTTGTGCGGTGATCGCGATACTCGCGCTCGTCGCGGGTGGCGCATGGGCCTTTTGGCTGCGCGAAAGCGATCAGCGGGCGCGCCGCGCCGGCGTGCTGCCACCCAGCATCACGCTCGGGCCACGGCCCGCGTTCGACACCGGCGTGGCCTGCCGCAGCCCACTCGACCCCGACGATCCGTTGCGCCTCTGGATCGGCGGTGACTCCCTGGCGGGCTCGCTCGGCCCTGCGCTCGGCGAGCAGGCCGCCTCGACCGGTGTCGTGCTCCCTACCTACGACTACCAAACCTCGAGTGGGCTCGCGTCGCCTTCGTTCTTCGACTGGCCGGAACATGCAGCCAGGGAGATGGATCGCGTCGACCCGGAGATCGTGGTCTTCATCATCGGCGCGAACGACTCGGGCGTGGCGCGCGACGAGCCCGTGGACGACACCGGCCAACCTGCGTGGCGCGCCACGTACGGCCAGCTCGTGGACGAGATGCTCGACGTGCTGACCGGGGACGGCCGCTCCCTGTACTGGATCGGGTCGCCCCCGCTGCGCGACGAGCACAAGAACGACGGTGTTCGCGAGGTCAACGCCGTGGCGCACGAGGTGACCGGCCGCCGCCGCGACGTGACCTACATCGACGCGTATGACCTGTTCTCCAGCTCCGACGGTGAGTACGCGGCGATGCTCCCTGGCGTCGACGGCGACGAGGTGCGCGTGCGGACCAACGACGGGATCCACTTCACTCCCGCCGGCGCAGAGCTGCTGGCCATCTACGTGTTCGCGTACCTCGACGACCAATGCAGCGTGTCGGAGCAGGCCGTGCCCGGTCGCGAGCAACCAGTGCACCGGAGCCCGGGCAGCGGCGAGGTGCCGGGGCAGCGCGTCGAGCCCGGCACCACGACACCCACCCCCGCGCCGACCACGACGACCACGGTGCCGCCCACGACGTCGACGACCGAGACCACCCTCTTGCCGCCGCTCAGAGGCGCGTGAGGCGTGGTCGGTAACCTCCGGCCATGACGAACCCGCTCGACATCGCCGCCGCAGCGGTCGACGCGGCCGCGACGGCGGTCAGCGCGGGTTGCCGGCATCTTGCGCACGGTGCGTCCGACGGCGGACAAATCTCGGTGTCCAAGCTCGACGAGCACCAAGTGCTCGCGTACGACGTCGCGCACGCCGCGAGCGCGGTCGAGGCCTGCCGGGTCATGCTCGAGTACGGCGGCAACGGTGAGGTGGAGTCCCTGCTCGCCCGCGCGTTCATCGCCGACGCCGTGTGGGACGTGGGCACGCGAGTGCTCGGCCGCGAATCCGTGTGGGGCATCGAAGCCGGTGACCTTGCGGACGCGCTGCCGTTCGTCGAGGCCCATCGATCCCCCGGGTTCCTCGAGGAGATCGCGGAGCAGCTCGCGCAGCACGGCACCGGGCCCGCGCATCTGGATGACGACCTCGAACTGGCCCGCGACACGTTCCGTCGGTTCGCGCAGGACAAGATCCGCCCGCATGCGGAGAAGGTGCACCGCGAGAACTCCGACATCCCCGAGGAGCTGATCGCGGGGTTGGCCGAGCTCGGCGGGTTCGGCCTCTCGGTGCCCGAGGCGTACGGCGGATTCGCCGCCGGTGGCGAGCAGGACTACCTCGGCATGGTGGTGGCGACCGAAGAGCTCTCGTGGGGTTCGCTCGGCATCGGCGGGTCGCTCATCACCCGACCGGAGATCCTCACGAGGGCGATCGTGCGCGGCGGCACTGAGCAGCAGAAGCAACAGTGGCTCCCGAAGATCGCGAGCGGTGAGCTGCTGGTCGGTGTGATGGTCACCGAGCCCGACTACGGATCCGACGTCGCGAACATCAACGTGCACGCGACTCCTGTCGACGACGGGTACGCAATCAACGGCGTGAAGACCTGGGCCACATTCGCTGGGCGAGCCGACGTGATCATGCTGCTCGCCCGCACCGATCCCGATCGCGCTGCCGGGCATCGTGGCCTGTCGCTATTCGTCGTGGACAAGGAACCTGCCCCGGGTCATGCGTTCGCGTTCGAGCAGCCGAGCGGCGGAAAGATGGAAGGCCGCGCCATCGACACGATCGGCTACCGCGGGATGCACTCCTACGAGGTCGCGTTCTCCGACTGGGTGGTGCCGGCCGACAATCTCGTCGGCGGCGAGGCCGGACAGGGTCAGGGCTTCTACCTCCAGATGGAGGGCTTCGAGAACGGTCGGCTCCAGACCGCGGCGCGTGCGGTCGGCTTGATGCAGGCCGCGTTCGACGCCGGGCTCGCCTATGCGCAAGAACGCAAGGTGTTCGGGCAGCCAGTCTTCGACTACCAGCTGACGAAGGCGAAGCTCGCCCGCATGGCCGTACTGATCCAGGCCGGCCGGCAGTTCTCGTACGACGTCGCGCGTCGCATGGGTCGGGGCGAGGGCACGCTCGAGGCGTCGATGGTGAAGGCGTACGTGTGTCGCGCCGCCGAGTGGGTCACGCGCGAAGCCATGCAGCTGCACGGTGGCATGGGCTACGCGGAGGAGTTCCCCGTGTCGCGCTATTTCGTGGATGCGCGAGTGCTGTCGATCTTCGAGGGCGCCGACGAGACGCTCTGCCTACGTGTCATCGCGCGCCGACTCGCGGAGCAAGCGCTCGAGGGCTAAGCGCCGCCGAGCTCTTTGAGCTCTTCGATCGCCTCGGCGTGGTGGTCGAGGCGCTCGTTGATGTCGTCGAGCGCTTCGTCGATGCTCCCGACGAGCGGGCTCGCGGCCTCGAGCGCGGTGCGGCCGATGCGGTCGCCCGTGCGCTCGACGTCGGCGATCCGGTACCGCAGACCGAGCAAGACCTTGTGACGGGACTTGTACGGGAGCTGTGACGCGAGCACCAGCTGGTCGTCGATGGCGCGAGCTGTCGCCACCAGCCGGTCGCAGAGGCCCTCGTACCCCGACGTCGGCACGCCGCGCTTGCGCGCCTCGGTCACCGTTTGCCGCGTGCGATCGACGGACCGGTGCATGCGACGGTGGAGGTCGGCGGCGACGCTCTGCGAGGTCTGCCACTTGAGCGGAACACCTGGTTGACGGCGCGACCAGCGCCACGCCAACCCGCCGCCGGCGACGACCACCGCGACGAGGAGAATCTCCACGCGCGTCAGGCTACCGCTCGTCTCCGTCGGTCACGCAGCGGTTCACCAGCTCGCCGATGCCCTCGACCACCGTGCGCACGACCTGGCCGGGACGTAGGTAGATGGGTGGCGTGCGGGCGTCGCCGATGCCCGACGGCGTGCCGGTGCTGATCACGTCGCCGGGCTGCAACGTCACGATCGTGCTGATGTACGCCACGCACTCGGCGGGTCCGAACACCAGGTCCGACGTTCGGCCGTCCTGCATCACCTCGCCGTCGACCTCGCCGCGCAGGGCGAGGTCGACGCCGGGATCGAGCTCATCGGGCGTCACGAGCGTCGGGCCGAGCGGCGTGCTGCGTTCCCATGTCTTGCCCTGGAGCCACTGGAGTGTGCGCTGCTGCCAGTCGCGCATCGTCACGTCGTTGCAGATCGTGTAGCCCGCGATGGCTGCGCCGGCGTCCTCGACACTCACTCGCCGGACCGGGCGTCCGATCACGAGTGCGAGCTCCACCTCCCAGTCGCAACGATCCGACTCGTCCGGCAGCACGATCGGGTCGCGCGGGCCCACCAACGCCTCGGGGAACTTGGCGAACAGCGTCGGGTACCGGGGAACCTCACGGCCGGTCTCCCGGATGTGCCCGGCGTAGTTCAGGCCGAGGCAGAAGATCTTCGACGGGCGCGGCACGACGGGCGCAAGGTCGGCGTCGGCAAGCGCATGGGCGCCCACCGGCTCGACGGTGGCTGCGCCGTCGATGCCGACGTCGGCGAGCAACGCCCCGATGTCGGTGTGCGGCAGCTCCAGGATCTGCTCACCCTCGACGCGACCGGCGCGCGTCCCCCCGTCCACCCGAATCGTGACGAGCCTCACTGCTCGACGCTTGGCGTCAGCTGCTGCGGTTCATGCCGGCGCGCTCACCACGAGCGACGAACTTCGTGGCCATCTTGCGGCTGGCCTCGTCGATCATCTCGTCACCGAACATGACCGCGCCTTTGCG
This sequence comes from Acidimicrobiia bacterium, assembly GCA_040881685.1. Classification (NCBI taxonomy): domain Bacteria; kingdom Bacillati; phylum Actinomycetota; class Acidimicrobiia; species Acidimicrobiia bacterium. The sequence goes on from JBBECS010000013.1 coordinate 23,878, forward strand.
CTCGCCGGCGCCGCCCTCAGTCGTCGCCTTCTCGTACGCATCGAGGATGTCCCACGCGTGGTCGAACTGCTCCTGGGTCGGCGTGAACACCTCGTTGATGACCTGCACCTGATCGGGGTGGAGCGCCCACTTCCCGTCGTAGCCGAGGATGCGGCTGCGCATCGAGTAGTCGCGCAAGGCGTCGAGCTCGCGGATCTTGAGGAACGGTCCGTCGATCACCTGGAGGCCGTTCGCACGCCCGGCCATCAGGATCTTCGAGTACACGTAATGGAAGTGGTCACCCGGGTACTCGGGGATCTGCACCCCGCCGGTGAGCACGGGCATCTCGGTCGACGCGGCGAAGTCCGCCGGCCCGAACACGATCGTCTCCAAACGCGATGACGCGGCGCAGATCTCCTCCACGTTGATGAGGCCGCGTGCCGTCTCGATCTGCGGCTCGATCCCCACCGTCGACTGACGGCCGGTGACCTGCTCGATCTGCGTGAGGAGCATGTCGAGCGCCTGCACGTCTGCGGCTGATTGCACCTTCGGCAGCATGATCTCGTCGAGGCGCTCCGACGCGTTCTCCACAACCTCGATCACATCGCGGTACGTCCATTCGGTGTCCCACGCGTTCACGCGCACGCACAGAACGGTGTCGCCCCAGTCCTGTTCGTTGATCGCCTTGACGACGTTGACGCGAGCGGCTTCCTTCTCGAGCGGTGCCACTGCGTCCTCGAGATCGAGGAACACCATGTCGGCACCGAACCCCGGGGCCTTCCCGAGCATCTTGACGCTCGACCCCGGGACCGAGAGGCACGCCCGTCGAGGAAGGTTGCGGCTGCGCTCGGACATGTCCCAACCGTACCGGTACGCTCGATTCGTGACCCAACCCGAGCTTGCCGAGCTCGCCGACGGCGTGTGGGCATGGCTCCAGCCCGGCGGAGAGACCGGGGTTAGCAACGCCGGTGTGATCGCCGACGACGACGGCCTCACCCTCGTCGACACCCTGATGGTGCGCTCGCAATGGGAGCCGTTCGCCGCGGCGGTCGCCGAGCTCGACCTCACGGTCAAGCGCGTGGTGCTCACGCACGCCCACGTCGACCACGTCGGCGGTACGACCATGTTCCGGAACGCGGCGGTCTATGCCTCGCCGGTGACCAGCGACCTCCTCGACCAGCCCATGGCGCTCGACGCCTACAAGGCGTTCATGCCCGCGTTCGCCGACGAGTTCGACGATCTCGCCGAGCTCGGCACCCGACCGGTGAGCCACCTCGTGGAGGGCGCCGCCAACCTCACCCCGCGTACGGAGGTCCTGCCCGCGGCCGGGCACACCCCGGGTGACGTGATGGTGCTCGTCGCCGACGCGGACGTGCTCTTCGCGGGCGACCTGTGCTTCTTCGGCGTCACGCCGCTGGCGTTCCAAGGCGACCCGCAGCAGTGGGCGAACGTGCTCGACGCGATCGTGGAGCTCGCCGACACGATCGTCCCCGGTCACGGACCGGTGGGCGGTGAACGCGAGGTGCGCGAGCTCCAGGACTACCTGCGGCACTGCGTCGCCGGCACGATTCCGCCCGGACCGTGGGACGACTGGCTCGATCGCGCCGAGCGTGACCCGATCAACATCGAGCGCGCCGCGCTTCTGCGCGACAAGAAAGACGTGATCCCTCCGAGCATGCTGAAGGCCATCGGCCTGGGCTGAGGTCGCGCGCAGCGTACGCTCACAGGCGATGGCGAAGAGCCCCGACCCCGAGCTGAAGCTCACCACGAGCCGCGGCGTCACCCGCACGCTCGACGATTGGTCGACGATGTTCCACCTCTGCCTGGTGGTGCTCCCGGCCCGGTCCGAGGCGGCGTCGTTCGTGCCGATCGGCATGCGCCTGTTCTCGGTGTTCGGTGACGCCGACTGTCGGTTCGCATTCGTGGTCACCGGTCCTGAGTCGGTCGCGAAGCGACTCCTCGGCGACGCGGAGTCGAACGTCGTCACGTACGTCGACCCCGATCGTGAGCTGGTGCAGAGCCTCGGGCTCGAGCGCCTTCCCGCCTTCGTGTTGTTGCGCCAGGACACCACGCTCGTCACCGCCACCGAAGGCTGGGATCCGAAGGACTGGCAGCGGGTCGCGCGCGAGACCGGACGACTGCTGGCCTGGACCGTCCCAGAGGTCGCCGCCGACGGCGATCCACCAGCCTTCGCGGGCTGGGCAGCCGTCTGACCTGGGGGTTCGCCGCCTTCCCGAGTCCATGCGACGGGGCCGCGCCCCATCGGTATAGGGTGCGACTGACCCGTACGGATCCGTCGTACGGGTCATTCGCGTCCCCGACCAGCCGAAGGCCTGCCATGCACATCCTCCGCAAGTTGATCGTCACAGCCGTGGTGCTCGCCAGCGCCGCGGCGGTGCCGGCGACTGCGGGCGCGGCGGCGAGCCGGGACAAGCAAGCCGAGGCCGCGGCGCTCCAGGATCAGATCGAGGCCACCGATCTCCAGATCAGCGCGCTGGCCGAGCAGCTCAACGAGGCCGCGGCACGGCGTGATGCCCACCAGGCGTCGGTGAAGGAAGCCGAGGCGAGAATCGCCGCCGCGAAAGAAGAGGTGCAACGCATCCTCGGCATCGTTCGCGACAACGCCGTCTCGCTCTACCGACAGCACTCGACCGGTTCCGTGGCCTGGAACACCGGGAAGCCGTCCGACCTCGTGTCGCGGGATCAGTACGCCGAGGCACAGGCCGAGCGGGACAACGAGCTCCTGAACAAGCTGGACGTCGCGCAGCAGGACCTTCACCTCCGACGGGCCGACGCAACGCGGGCGCGAGACGCAGCCGCGTTCGAGACCGACGCGATCAACACGCACAAGGCCGCGTGGGACGCAGCGCGCGCACAACAGCAGGCGTTGCTCAACCAGGTCAAGGGAGAGATCGCCGCCGAGATCGCCGCCGAACGCGCCCGCCGCGCTGCCGCGGCACGTGCGCTGTTCGATCCGAACGTCGGCCCACCCAACGGGAGCGCCGCCCAGGCGATCGCCTACGCGCGCGCGGTGATCGGCGCCGGCTACTCGACGAACCCCCGCACCGGCCCCACCTACGACTGCTCCGGCCTCACCTGGTCGGCATGGCACGCCGCGGGTGTCAGCATCCCCAACAGCTCCGGTGGCCAGTACAACGGCTTGCCCAAGGTCCCGATCGCGGCGGCTCAGCCCGGTGACTTGATCTTCTGGGGCCCCGGCGGATCGAGCCATGTCGCGCTGTATGTCGGCGGCGGGATGATCATCGACGCCTCGAGCGGACAGGGACAGGTCGTCGAGCGACCGATCTGGGGAAGCCCACTGCCGTGGGCGGCGCGGGTCGTCTGAGTCCTTCTTCGGGCACGCACGGGAATCCGATCGTCGAGGAGCCCGTTCGCCTCACGCAGTTCTCGCACGGCGCCGGATGCGCGTGCAAGCTCTCCCCCGCCGACCTGCGGACCATCCTCGGGCTCGTGCGCGGCTTCGACGCCGAGAACAGCTCGCACGACGACCTCATCGTGGGTTTCGGAACCGCCGACGACGCCGCGGTCTACCGCCTCCGGGATGACCTCGCCATCGTCGTGACCACTGACTTCTTCACCCCGATCGTCGACGATCCCTACGACTGGGGCCGCATCGCCGCAACGAACGCACTCTCCGACGTGTACGCGATGGGCGGGGCTCCGGTGCTCGCGCTCAATCTCGTGGCCTGGCCGCGTGAAGGGCTCCCGTTCGAACTCCTCGCTCGAGTGCTCGACGGCGGCGCCGACGTGGTGCGCGACGCCGGCGCAGTGATCGGTGGTGGCCACTCGATCGACGACGCCGAGCCCAAGTTCGGGCTGGCCGTGGTCGGGACCGTCGATCCCCGCCACGTGCTCACGAACGCCGGAGCCCGGGCCGGCGACGCACTCGTGCTCACGAAGCCGATCGGTCTGGGCGTGATCTCGACCGCGGTGAAGCGTGACGCCGCACCGGGCTCGCTCATCGCCGAGGCCGTGCGCGTGATGACCACACTCAACGCGGGGGCACGTGACGCCGCGCTCGAACTCGGCGACGCGGTTCACGCCGCAACCGACATCACCGGCTTCGGGCTGCTCGGTCATCTGCGCGAGATGCTCATGGGGTCGGAGCTCGGCGCCGAGCTCGACGTGTCGGCGGTGCCGGTGATCGACGGCGTGCGGGACCTCCTCGCGCAGGGCATGGTCGCCGGAGGCACACAGCGCAATCACGCATTCGTGAGCGAGCACATCGACTGGGGTGATCTGCCGATCGATGAGCAGATGCTCCTCGCCGACGCACAGACCAGCGGCGGCCTGCTCATCGCCGTCGAAGCGGACCGCGCCGGCGACCTCGTGGGTGCGCTGGAAGCACGGGGTGCGCTGGCCGCAGCAACGGTGGGAGTCGCCACTCGCGACCAGCCGGGTTACGTTCGCATCATTCGCTCGGGCAGCAGGGGTAAGGAGCGGCCCCCACACCCGTGATCACGCCGGCCGTGGTCGAAGCCCAAGCGACGACGGTGGGTGAGCCCCAGCCCTAGGGGATGACGAGCATCCCGAGCTCGGCTTCGAGCTGCGGGCGGGGCTTCGCGCCGAGCGCGGACCGTTCGAGACGGCCGCTGCGGAACATCGCGATCATCGGGATGCTCTGCACCTCGTACTGCTGCGCGAGTGACGGCTCTTCGTCGATGTTGACCTTGACAACCTTGTAGGAGCCCTCGCGCATCGCGGCGATCTGCTCGACGATGGGCGAGACCTGGCGGCACGGCTGGCACCACGGCGCCCAGAAGTCGACGATCACCGGCAGCTCTGAGCGAAGCACCTCGGCGTCCCACTGCGCCGTCGTGACCGGACGAACGAGCGGCTCCGGTGGAGGCTCCGGAAGCGCCTCACTCGGACGCTCACCAGAGCTCACGGCAAGGAGCCATTCGTGCGCCTGCTGCACGCTCTCCATCGCGACCTGGTGCTCCATCGGGTACTCGCTGTACACGACGGGCACACCATGTTCGGCAAGCGCCGTCGCGAGCGAGCGCCCGCGCTCGACGTCCATGAGCGGGTCATTCGTGCCGTGCTGCACGAGGAACGGGATCTCCTTGGCTGCGTCCCAGTCGAGCTCAAGACCGTCGATGTCGGGGAGATAGCCGCTCATGGCGATCACACCGGCCGGATGCGGTCGGTCGCTGCGCCGTAGCCCCAGCGCGACCGCGAGTGCGCCCCCCTGTGAGAACCCGCCGATGATCGCCTCGCCGCGCTGCTTGTCGTGCTCGGCACACACCGTGTCGATGAGGTCGTCGAGCTCGTCCAGCGCCGCGACGAACGAGGTATCTGCACCGTGCCCACCCTCGGTGATCGCGGCGAGGTCGTACCAGGCGAAACCCGGCGGCGCGGCCACCGGCCCGCGCGGCAACACGGTGAGGAAGCGGCCTTCGGGGTCGAGGTACGGCAACAGACCGCCGAGGTCACGCTCGTCGGCGCCGTAGCCATGGATGAGCATCAGCATCCGAGCCGCCTGCGGTGTTCCGACGACGTTGTGGATCAGTGCCATGTTCCGAACTCCATCAAAATGGCGAATCTCGTTCGCTGCGTTCCGACGATGATGGCACGCTCGGTCCATGGGTCCGGCCGTCCCCGATCTGCACGATGACGTGGTCGTCCTCCGTCCACCCAGAGAGGACGACGTCGACGCCATCACGGCGGCCGTCCAAGACCCCGAGATCCCTCGTTACACACGAATCCCGTCGCCGTACACGCGCAACGACGCGACACAATTCGTCCGAGCCGCCATCGAGAACTGGAGCGGCGGTCGTCTCCCGCGCGTCCCGGCTGGTGACGCGCAGATCGGGCTGTCCTTCATGATCGTCGACCGCTCCGACGACAGCCTGATCGGTGGAATCGGGACCCACGACAGCGAGAATCCGGAGGTTCGGGAGATCGGCTACTGGGTCGCCCGAGATGCACGCCGACGGGGCATCGCGACCCGGGCCGTTCGGTTGCTGTCGAGATGGGCGATCAACGAGCTCGGCCTTCGTCGCCTCGAGCTCATGACCCACGTCGACAACGTGGCGTCCCAGGGCGTCGCCGAGCGCGCCGGCTTCACGCGCGAGGGCGTGCTGCGGTCGTACACCACGCTCGGGTGCGGCTTGGCCGATGTCGTGATGTTCTCCCTGCTTCCGGAAGACTTGACCGCGCCCAACGGGTAAGGATCGATCCAGGGCAGTCGCTCGGCTTCCCGCACAATCGACCCAAACCGGTGAGGTCCGTCAGGCGTGTCCCCAGAGACAATGGAAGCGAGCCCCGATGGGCCTCAGGGCGCCGATTTTGACGAGACCTTCCGCACAAGCTTCGAGCCGATGGTGCGCTCGCTCGCAGTCGCGTGCGGCGATCGCGAAGTCGCGGCCGACGCGGTGCAGGACGCGTTCACCCGCGCCTACGCGCGTTGGGGCCGAATCTCCCGCTACGACCACCCCGCGGGGTGGATCCGCCACGTCGCGCTCAACCGCCTCCGCGACCACTTTCGCCACGTCGAACGGGGTAGGCGCGTGGTCGAGCGCCTTGGTGGTCAAGCCAAGACCGGAAGCAGCGGACTCGCGCCCACGGAACCCGACGACCTGCTCGCGACGGTGGCTGAGCTGCCCCGTCAGCAACGGATCGCGGTCTCGCTGTTCTACGTCGAGCAGCTGTCCGTGCACGAGGTCGCCGAGGCCATGGGGCTCTCGGAGGGTGCCGTGAAGTATCACCTCCACGCCGGTCGCGAGCGGCTGCGCGAACGAGTGGTCGCGCCGTGAGCCCCGACGACTTCGGCTTCGAGCCCCTCGACGACGAGCTCGGGCGTCGGCTGCGCGGAGCCACGCCCGCCGCGCCAGGGACCGAGAGCGCTCTGACGGCGCTGCGCCCGCGCTTCGAACGCGCCCGGCGGCGCCGCCGCGCCGCAGTGACCGGCGCGTGGGGTGTCGGTGCCCTGAGCGCGCTGGCGCTGGTGCTCACCTTTGCCCTGCCAGGCGGCGACGGCAGCGTTCGCATACCTCCCGCTTCCCAACCAGACCGCAGCACGACGACCACGCCAGAGGCGACGACCACGACGTCGACGCCTGATGGTGGGACGACGCCGACGACCGAAGACGATCATGGTGGGGGCGATCCTGACGAGCCCGACGGCGACAACTCGGGGCCCGGGTCGGGATCGAGCGGGTCGGGCTCGTCCGGCTCAGGGAGCGATTAGCCAAACCTCGTGGCCGGCTCGGTCGTGTCCTCTTCTGACCCCCAACTCCTCGAGGAGGACCTGATGCGACAGCTCCTGAACCGCAAGCTCGCCGTGGTCACCGTCGCAGCCGGGCTCGCGCTCGGCGCCGGCGTGGCGGCCGCCGGGAACGGCACGTCTGGCAACGACGACGGTTCCGGCACGACCGACCCAACCGGGCAGAGCTCGACCACTGACGTCACCACCGACGTCAGCACACCGGACGTAACAACGGGGACCGTGGACGACGACGGCGAGTTCGAGGACGGTGAGCACGAGGACCGTGACGACGGTGACGTCGATGACGGCGGGCACAACGATGAGGACAGCGACGACAACTCTGGTCCGGGTGGCGGCGACGATCGCTCCGGGTCGAACTCCGGCCCCGGCTAGTCGCTGCCGGTCGCGCGGCGGTGCTCGCGCGTCTCGACGGCCGTGACCGCGTGATCGGGGCCCTTGACGACGACACAATCGGCGAGCTCGAGCGTGGGGGCGATGTGCTCGCGGAGGTTCACGAGGTTCACCTCACGCCACGTCTGGCGGGCGAGTGCCTCGGTCGCCTCCACGCTCATGGCCAGGAACTGCCGGTAGAACGAACGGGGATCCGTCTCGGCCTCGGCGCGCAGTTCGAGAAACCGGGCGACGTACCAACGCTCGAGGTCGGCCTCCTCTGCCTGGAGATACACGGCGAGATCGAGGCGATCGGCGAGTGCACCGAGCGCGTTGAGGCCCTCCACCACGATCACGGCGTCGTTCCCGAGCGCGAGTGGCTCACCCGGCGTGACGTCGTAGATGACGTGCGAGTACCGGGGCACGATGACCTCGTCGGCGCCAGAATGAACGGTGTCGACGAACGCGCGCAGCGCGCCGACGTCATACGACTCCGGGAAACCCTTGCGGGCGAGCAAGGCACGCTCGCTCAACACCGAGTTCGGGTACAGGAACCCGTCCGTGCCGACCACGTCGGCAGGTGTCCCACGCTCGCTCGCCGCTCGCGCGACATCAGCGGCCAACGTCGACTTTCCCGAAGCCACCGCGCCCGCGATCCCCACGACGACCGGGGTTCCATCGGCGCGCACACGGGCTCGCGCGAGGTCGACGAGGGCGGCCGGCGCGTCGGTCATCGAGCCATGTGGCGCGTGAGGTCCCCCATCAGATCGGGGTGCACGGTGCGCTCCGAGAAGCGCCAGCCTCCCGGAGCGCGGTCATCTCGCTCGAACCGATCCACGTAGCGGCCGGACAGCACGGCCCGCAACGGCGCGCCGGGTTCGGCCTGCATCACGGTGAACGTGCAGCGAGCAGCGGCGGTACCCGCGCGCTCGTCGACGTCGACGACGACGTTCCCGAGCACGTGCTTGGTTCGCGGCGTCCCGTCGTCGTAGACGATCACGGAGTCGTACATGCGCCGGACCGCCCCGGGTCCCTCACGAACCGACCCATCACGCGCTGACCGGAACGCGCCGTGCTCGAAGAGTGCCGCGACGCCGTCGAAGTCGCCCGCGTCAAGACGCTCGGCGTAGGCCACGATCAGCGCGCGAATCGCCGCGTCGGAGTCCATCACGCGCCCTAGGCGGCCTGGGCGCCGGGCCGGCCGGCTTCGATCACGAAGCTCGCGCCTGTCTCCACGGTCGCTTCGGGTGCCGCGATCGTCGAGACGTAGCGCTGATCGGCGCGCCATTCGTCGGCGTTCAGCGTGCACCGGGCATAGCCCCGACGCGCGCCTTCGAAGTACTTCAGATGGGGTTGTCCGGCGATAGCAGTCGCGGCGAGCTCGGCGATCGGGAACCCCGACGTGATCGACGTGCCTACGAGCTCGGTACCGACCGCGGGTGCCGACTCGTCCAGGAAGTCGGTCTTGAGGTCGTTCACCCACGCCGAATGGATGTCACCGGTCACGACGACCGGGTTCGACGCGTCGGCGTCGACGACTCCCTCGAGGAGACGTTGCCTGGCGAGTGGATAGCCATCCCAGCCGTCGAGCGAGAAGAGGCCTTCGGCCGACGATCGCAGGAAGTTCGCCTCCGTCATCAAGACCTGCTGCGCCAACACGTTCCAGCGCGCATTCGACCGGCGAAGACCTCGGAGGAGCCACCGCTCCTGCGCGGATCCGAGCAGCGTGGCGTCGGGGGCGAGCGCCGCGTCGCAGCGCGGCCCGAGCGTTCCGTCGCATGGCACGGTGCGGTACTGCCGCGTGTCGAGGACCTGAACTTCGGCCAAGCGCCCGTATCGGACGGTGCGGTAGATGCGCAGGTCGGATCCGGTCGGCGGCGCGATGCGCACCGGCTGGTGCTCCCACCATGCCCGGTACGCGGCCGCGCGTCGCGCAAGGAAGTCGGCGGCAGAAACGTCAGGGCTCCCCGACGGCGTGTCGTTCGCATAGTTGTTGTCGACCTCGTGGTCGTC
>JBBECS010000014.1 GCA_040881685.1 Acidimicrobiia bacterium
CATAGAACGTGTTTCAATCTACCGGCGGCCTCCGAAGGGCGGCCACTCCCGGGGTGTAGCGGACTACCGTGCCCGCCGGATGGCTGACGAATCGGGCGCGGTGTTCCAGCACGGGGTCGCGAGCGGCGATCCCCTCACCGACCGGGTGATGCTGTGGACCCGCGTCACTGGCGGAACCGACGCCCCCGTCCCGGTCGAGTGGGCCGTGAGCCGGGATCCCGAGCTCGATGACCTGGTTGCGTCGGGTCAGGTCGAGGCGAACGCGAACGGCGACTGGACGGTGCACGTCGATGCCGACGGACTCGAGCCGGAGACCCACTACTACTACCAGTTCACTGCGCTCGGATCGTCGTCACCCATCGCGCGGACGCGCACCCTCCCCGACACGACGGATCACGTGCGCTTTGCGATGGTCTCGTGCGCCAAGTTCAACGCCGGCTTCTTCAACGCATACGCGCGGATCGCCGCCCGTCACGATCTCAACTTCCTCCTGCACCTCGGCGACTACATCTACGAAGCGTCCAACACACCACCGAAGACGCAGACACCCGGCGCCGACATCGGTCGGCCATTCGAGCCGCTCACGGAGTGCGTGACGCTCGACGACTACCGCACCCGGTACAGCCAGTACCACCGCGATCCCGACGTGCAGCTCCTGCATCTGTCGCACGCGATCATCCCGACGCTCGACGACCACGAGTTCGCCGACGGGGCATGGCGCCAGGGCGCCACGGAGCACAAGCCTGAGTACGGCACCTGGGCCGACCGGAAGGCCAACGCCTTCCGAGCCCGCGAGGAGTGGCTACCGGTCCGGCGGCCTGACCCGGCTGACCCGTCGCGTGTCTGGCGTTCGGTGGCACTCGGCGCACTCGCCGACGTGTTCCTCATCGACGCCCGGACCAGACGGGACGAACCGGTCGGCGGTGAAGGTATGAATGACCCGACGCGAACAGCGCTCGGCCCCGAGCAGCGAGGGTGGCTGCTCGACTCGCTCGACCGCTCCAAGGCGTCGTGGCGGATCCTCGCCAACCCGTCGGTGATGGGTCGCACCTGGAGTGCCGACCTGCCCGAAGAGGTTCGCCCCGGTCTTACGAAGGTGAAGCTGCTCAACGATGACGGGCAGGGCCCCGACTTCGATCAGTGGGACGGATATCCCGCGGAGCGCGAGCTCCTGCTCGACCACATCGCCGACAACGGGATGGACAACGTGGTCGTGTTGAGTGGCGACGTGCACGTGTCGCTCGTGCTCGAGCTGCACCACAACAAGGACGAGCCGGTCGCTCCCGAATTCGTGACGCCGAGCCTCACCTCGCAGAACCTCGACGACAAGATGAAGTGGCCGCGTCACTCCGGCGACTCCGAGGCGATCGCGGTTCGAGCGCAGGAACTGCTCCCCGACTGGCAGTGGGCCGACCTCGACAGCCACGGCTACGTCGTCGTCGACGTCGTCCCCGACCAGATCCGCGTGGAGTTCTGGCACCTCGATACCGTGCTGGAGCGCACTCCCAACGAGGAGTTAGCGAGCAGCTGGGTCGTGGAACGCGGTTCGGGTCGCGCCGCGCGCGTCTCCTAGGTCGCCATCCGTTCGCCGATCACGCCGCGCTCGGCAAGCTGCTCGACATCAGCGTCGGTGCAGTCCAGCTCCGCGAGGATCTGGCGGTTGTGCTGGCCGAGGGTCGGCGCGCCGAAGTGGTGGAGTACGTCGGTGAACGAGAACTGCATCGGCCAACCCGGATAGCGCCTCACGCCTGCGATCGCGTGGTCCAGCTCGACGAACCACCCCCGGGCGTTGAGCTGGGGGTCGTGGTACATGCGGGGCACAGCGAGAACGGTCGCGACCGGGATGCCGAGCGGGCGTAGCGCGTCAAGGACCTCGTCAGGGGTTCGTTCGAGTGTCCACCCCGCGATGCCCCCGTCGAGCTCGTCGTGGCGCGCGAGCCGTCCGGCCAGTCCGACCAAGCCGTCGTCGTCCACCCAATCGTCGCGGCCGATGGCCGCGACGAACACTCGCCACTGCTCATCATCCGACACGGTGATCGCCACCCACTCCGGAATCGGAGACTCCGCTCGACAGGGGTACACACCTTGCGGCGCGACGGCTCGATCGCGGTTGCCGTCGCGGGGAACCGCCTCGCCCCGCGCCGACCACTCGATGACAAGCTCCGCGGTCACGTTGGCGCCCGTCTCGAGCTGCGCGACCTCGATGAGCTGCCCCTCGCCGGTGCGGTCGCGGTGGTCGAGCGCGGCTTGGACAGCGACCGCGGCGTGCATCCCGATCACCGGATCGGCCAAGCCGCCCGGGTGCATCGGCACTTCGGGTGGACCGGTGACGCTGGCCATGCCAGTCGCCTGCTCGATGACCATCGCCCAACCCACGTAGTCGCGCCATGGGCCTTCGAGACCGAAGCCGGGCATGCGCACCATCACGATGTCCGGCTTGACCGCCCTGAGCTGCTCGTAGTCGAGCCCGAACTGCTCGATGACACGGGCCGAGAAGTTCTCGAGCACCACGTCGGCCCGCTCGACGAGCTTCAAGAAGAGCGCTCGGCCCTCGTCGGTCGAGAGCTCGAGCGTGACCTCGCGCTTGTTGAGGTTGACGGCCGCGAAGATGCCGCCGCGCTCGTACCAGTCGTCACCCATCTGGGGCACCGCGCCCGAGAACCGGAAGCCGTCGGGTCGACGGCTGGACTCGACCTTGATCACCTCGGCACCCAGTGATCCGAGGTACATCGTGCAGTACGGACCGGCCCAGAACGTCCCGAGATCCAGCACGCGCAACCCGGCGAACGGCAACCCCTGCGGGTTCTCGGCACGCTGAGCAACCGCATGGGTTGTTGAGCGTGCCGAAAACCCCGTGCTGGTCCCGAAGTCGGGTGCGCGACCGCGGCGTGCTGCGGGGGTGGCGCTCAGGCGGTAGGGCGGACCGGGCATCGTGACGCTGTCTTCCTCGACGAAGAACGGGCGCTCACGGAATTGCGCGTAGTCGAGCATCATCCGGCCATCACCAACGGGTGCGGTCGGCACGCGGAACGCCTGGCCGATCTCCACGATCTCCTCTGCATCGCGTTCGTCGAGCCATGGCTGGATGCGGGCAAAGAACTTCTCGAGGAGCGCGCCGCCAGCCGAGATCTCCTGTTGGCGCGGGCCGTACTCCTCGACGCCGAGCATTACGCACGAGTCGACGAACTGCTGCCCGGTGAGGCAGTTGATGCCGACCCAGCCGTCGCGACAACGCACGATGCCGGGGAGCGGGAAGTAACTCGCCGACGGCGGCGGGCGACCGGCGGAAAGCATGTCGTCAAGCACGATCATCGGGTACGGCAACGTTCCAACCAGGCATTCCATCACCGAAAGGTCGACGGTAACTGGCTCGGCACACGTCCGAGCCGTTCGAGCCGCGCTGAGTGCGGCCGCGGCCGCGTACGTGCCGGCTGCGTACTCGTGAATGCGCGCGCCGACTTGCACGGGATCGCGGTTCGGCACGCCATGGGGCGACACCCATGCGCCGAACGCCTGGAGGGTGAGCCCGCTCGTCGGGATCCCCACGTACGGGCCGTGCTGGCCGAAGTCCGAGATGCGGACGAGACCGAGCGACGGGTTGGCCGCAAACAGGGAGTCGATCGCCACACCACGCGCCTCGAGCCCGCCCGCGCCGAGGCTCTCGACGATGAGATCAGCGCTCTCGGTCGCTGAAAGGAGCTGCGCTCGCCCTTCGTCGGCGAGCAGATCGGTCGCAACGCTGTGCTTCCCGCCGTTCAGAAACCGAAACAGCGCGCCACCGCGCCAGTTCCGCAGCGGATCGCCATGCGCTGGCTCCACCTTGATGACATCGGCACCGAGCTCGCACAGCAGCTTCGTCGCGTAGGGCGCCGCGATCTCGCCACCGATCTCGAGCACCCGCAACCCATCCAAAGCGCTCACGCCGCGGGAGCGTAGAGCGATGAGCGGCCTACCCGTTCTTCGGGACCTCGCGGAAGGGGTCCGTCTTGTCTGGCCGCGGCTCGGAGGGGAGACCCAGGACGCGCTCGCCGAGGATGTTGCGCTGCACTTGCTCGGTGCCTCCGCCAATTCTAATGCCCCATTGACCGAGGAACTGCTGTTGCCAGAACCCGTCCTCGTACGCGTCGGTCTTGTACAGCATCCCGGCCGGCCCTTCGATCGCCAGCGCGAGGTTGCCGTTCTCGGCGACGTGCTCCGACATGGCGAGCTTCAAGACCGAGCTCTCGGGTCCCGGCGGCTTCCCCGCCTTGGCCGCGGCGCGAGCGCGCTCACCGAGCCAGCGCATCGTCTGGAACCGCGTGAATGCGGCGGCGAGGCGCTGCCGCACGACGGGGTCGTCGGTCTTCCCGAAGTGCCGGGCAAGCTCGGCGTAGTCGCGGAATCCCATGCCGGTTCCGCCACCGCCGATCAGCGCGCGCTCGCTCATGAGCGTTGACTGCGCGACACCCCAACCGCCGTTCACCTCGCCGAGAACGTTCTCGTGCGGGATGCGCACGTCGGTCAGGAACGTCTCGTTGAAGTGCGCGACACCCGTGATCTGGCGCAACGGCCGCGCCTCGATCCCAGGCGTCGACATGTCGACGAGGAAGTACGTGATGCCGCGATGCTTCGGCACATCCCAATCGGTGCGGGTGATGAGGATCCCCCAGTCGGCGACGTGCGCGAAGGAGTTCCAAACCTTCTGACCGTTGACGATCCACTCGTCGCCGTCGCGGTCGGCTCGGGTGGTGAGACCAGCGAGATCCGATCCGGCACCGGGCTCGCTGAACAGCTGACACCAGAGCTCATCGCCACTCAGCAGCGGCGGGATGTAACGCTTCTTCTGCTCCTCGGTGCCGTGCGCCAGGATCGTGGGCACCACCATCCCGAGGCCCACCGAGAAGATGCCCGTGTCGACCTCGTAGCGCGCGACCTCTTGTTGGAACGCGCGTTGCTGCGCGGCCGTGCCGCCCCGGCCGCCGTACTCCGACGGCACCGTGATGCCGCCGAACCCGGCGTCGTAGAGCTTGCGCTGCCAGGAGCGTGCCCGTTCGAGGTGATGCTGCTCGTCATCGGCCGACACCGTGGTCGCGGTGAACCGGCGCTTGAACTCGTTGGCGTCGGGTCGACGCTTCTCAGCGTTGGCATCGAGCCACGCCCGTACCTCGGCTCGAAACGACGCAAGCGCCGGATCTTCTTGTTCGGGCGGCGCCGCGACCGTCGCCACGGCTACTTCTTCTTATCGACCGCGTCGAGCGTCGAGCCGACGACCCACATCGCGAAGTACTGCGCCGAGCCGCCGTACGCCTGCGCGAGACCGACGTGCGCATCAGCGACCTGGTGCTCACCGGCCTCGCCACGCACCTGGAGCGCCGCCTCGGCGAAACGGAGCATGCCCGACGCGCCGATGGGATTCGACGAGAGCACGCCGCCCGACGCGTTCACCGGGAAGTTGCCCGTGATCTCGGTCTCGCCCGACTCGACCATCCGCCAACCCTCACCGGGACCGGCGATGTCATGACCCTCGAGCCACATCGGCTCGTACCACGAGAACGGCACGTACAGCTCGGCGACGTCGATCTGCTCGCGAGGGTTCTTGATCCCCGCGGCGTCGTAGACCATGTGCGCGCACTCCACGCCGGCTCGCGGCCGCACCGTGTCACGCCCCGGGAACGTGCCGAGCTCGCTGCGCATGGCAGTACCGAGCACCCATGCGGGCTTGCGCGGCGCCTTCTTCGCACCGGCCTCGTTCGTCAGGACCATCGCGACCGCGCCATCCGAGGACGGGCACGACTCGAGGAAGTGGATCGGGTCCCACAACATCGGGGACTCCTTCACCTTCTCGATCGAGATGTCGGGCAGGTGGAGGTGCGCGTACGGGTTCTTGCACGCGTTCTGACGGTCTTTGACTGCCACCTTCCACCCGATGTCTTCGGGCGCGCCCGAGCGCCTGATGTACGTGCGCATCCACGGCGCGAAGATGCCGCCGGCCCCCATGCCGCCGCTGCGACCGCCGGCGAGACCCCACTGCGCGTTGCCCTCGGCTTGCTTCTCGTACGCCACGGTGAGCACGCGGTCGTGCACCCCCGTCTGCACGAGGTGCGTAGCGACGAGCGCGGTCGATCCACCCACGCTGCCGGCGGTGTGCACGCGCATGATCGGCTTGCCGTTCGCGCCGAGCGCGTCCGCCATGCTCAGCTCGGGCATCATGACGCCCTCGAACGGGTCCGGTGCCTTGCCGAGGACGACGGCGTCAATGTCGGTCCAGTTCAGCTCCGCGTCGTCGAGAGCACGCTGCGCGGCCTCGCGCACGAGGCCCGGGAGCGACACGTCGTCGCGCTTCTTCTTGTGCTTGGTCTGGCCGATCCCGATGACCGCGGCGGGCTGAGTGCTCATGTCAGTCCCCTTCGAGCACGGCGACGAGGTTCTGCTGGAGACATTGGCCCGAGGTGGCGTGCGCAACCGCGCGCTTCTTTCCGCGCTCTGCGATCTGGCGCGCCGCCTCCGCGAAGCGAGCCAGCCCAACCGCCATCACTGGATTCGCGGCGAGCGGGCCGCCTGACGGGTTGATCTCGACGCCGTCGCCCAGACCGAGCTCTTGGCTCAGGAGCTTCTCTTGGTACGAGAAGGTCGCCGACAGCTCGGCCACGTCGACCTTGCCCTTCCCCACTCCCGCGTTCTTGCCTGCGATTCGCGTCGACGGTGACTCGGTCAGGTCACGCATGCCGGGCTGGTGGATGTCGATGCGATGGTCGATCCCTCGGATCCACACCGGGCGCTTGCTGAGTGCCTTCGCCTTGTCCGCGGTCGCAAGCACAACGGCACAGGCTCCGTCAGAGATCGGCGGGAGGTCGTGGCGGCGCAGCGGAGCCGTGACATAGGGCTCCTTCAGCAGCGTTTCCGGGTCGTCGTCGCCAGTGACTTGCGCGTAGGGGTTCCCGATCGCGTTCTTCCGGCTGCGCGTCGCCGTCTCGGCCATCTCGCGCTCGGTGATCTTCCCGGCGTCGAGCATGGCGCGCGCCTGGAGTGCTGCGAGCGACACTGGGTCGGCACCGAGCGGCGTCAGCGTGTACGGGTCCATCTGCAGCGGATAGATCTCCGCCGGAAGACCCGGCGACGACTTCCCCGAGCCGAACACGAGGGCGGTGTCGATGTCGCCATGCTGGAGCCGGACCCACGCCTCGTAGAGCGCCCACGCGCCGTCCATCTCGACGTGCGACTCCGAGATCGGGGGCCATGCGCCGACGGCTTCGAGGTTCATCACGAATGCAAACGTCTGCCCGGAGAGGTAGTCGCACGAGCCAGCGCACGTGAAGCCGATCTCGCGGCGCTCGACCCCGGCGCGCTCGATCGCTTCGCTGATCACCGGGAACAGGAACTGCGGTTCGGTGAGTTCGGCCTGACGCAATGACGGCGACTGCGCGTACCCGACGATTGCGATGTCGTTGGCCACGGCTAGAAGACCTTGTCCGAGTAGTCGTCGGGCGACGCGTCAGGCTCGCCCGTCGGCTTCCAACCCTGGATGGCGCCTTCGGCCGTTCCCCAGCTGCGATTCGTGATGTCGTCGACCTTGCGCTCGGAATCGGGCGCCCAGACCACTTCGACGCGCATCCCTGGATGCACCTGCTCGACCGGCACCTCCAACAGATCCTGGAGGCTGAGGTTCCCGCCGCCGTCCAGCTGGAGCGAGACCTTGGCAAAGGGCTCGGTCTCCTCCTGCCCGTAGTACTGGACCGGAGTGACCACCGTGTAGTTGGTGACGATGCCGCGCGTCGCGAGCTCGATCTCGTCGGCCTTGGTCGTGGGCACGACACAGATCGGGCAGTAGCCACGGGGCGGCGAGTACACGAGGCCGCATTGCGGACACCGGTGCCCGATGAGACGCTTGTCCATGAGCGCATCGGCGAACTCGCGCACGACCGGGCACAGCAGCTCGTGGTACTCGAGCTGCATGAAGAAGTCCATGCCCGCGACCGGCGCGTTGGGGTCGACCTCGTCCTGCTTGGCGTCGGTCACTTCGATCCCTCCGGCACGAAGGCCTCGAGGTCGGTGATGTGCCCGATGCGCTCCTGCTTCCAACGCGGCACGACCCGCATGCCTGTCTGCATCGAGTCGATGCCCCCGGCGTCCACGACGTGGAGCAGACCGGTGTCGGCACCATCGAGCTTGATGAGTGCGAACGCGAACGGATGGTCAAGCGGGTGCTTGCGGGAGGGCTCGGTCACCCAAGCCCACGTGGTCACCACGCCACCCGGCCCCACCGGGACCAGGTCGCCATCGAGCGCATCGCCGGTGGTGGGATCCCACTCGGTGGGAGGGCAGAGCACGCGACCGTCGCGGCTCTTGATGCCGAGAACTTGCCCGTCGCGCATGCCGGTGAGGAACGCGCTGTACACCGGCCCGAGCGTGCGCGTGTACGGGAACTCGATGGTGTGGGTGGTGAGCCGTTCCTGCACCCCTGGTCGCCTCGCTTCGCTCGAACTTCATGCGGCACCGGTCGGCGAAGCCGCCGGCGCCGCGGCCACCATCACGGAGTAGAACACGTTCCGGTTTTGTCTGGCAAACCGGTCAGTCCAGAAGGAGCCGGGTGGCGCTCTCGAGCTGCTGGTTGACGGTGGCGGCGTCATTCCATCCGTTGACCCAGTTGAGCAGCCACGAGAACCAGAGCTGGCGCAGCGTGACCGCGATGCGCGCTCGGCGCCCCGGGTCGATGTCTCCCATCGCGTCGGCGAGAACACCGTCGATCATGGCCATGATCTCGAGCTGGCACTCACGCACGGCCGGATCCGGCGCTGACGACGCCGTAATGAGGGCGGCGGTGCGCTCGGGTTCGCTCGACGCGCCTCGCATTGCCCGCGCGAGGAAGCTGACGACGCGGTCCGCCGGCGTGTCGCCGTCGGGCGGGCGTTGCGCGATCCGCTCCACTTGCGCCTGCCAGAGCTCCACCTGGCACGCGGCCAGGAGATGGTCCTTCGACGAGAAGTACCGGTAGATCGTGCCCAACGCAACCTGCGCACGGGCCGCGACGTCGCGCATCTGGACTGCGTCGTAGCCACCCTCCGCGGCGAGCGCCATGGCCGCATCGATCACACGGTTGCGGCGCGCAGCCTGGTTGGGGGTGAGTGCTTCGCTCTCGATCGCCATCTTCATACCTGGGGCAGGTTTCCGACCACTTGCTCGCGAGCCACGGCTGTGTCGTCACGACACAGCTCGAGCACGACCGCGGCGATCTCTTCCGGCTTCAACAGGCCGAGCGTGTCGCGCGCGGCATACGCCCAGTCGGCCCACCGCTCACCGTCTCCAGACTTCGGTAACAGCGCCGTGTCGACAAGCGAGGGCAACACTGCGTTCACGCGAATGCCCTCTTCGGCGAGCGGTGCACATGCTCGGGTGAACATGGCCACCCCGGCCTTCGTCGCCGAGTAGATCGGGTCTTGGGTCATCGGGAACAGCGAGGCCAACGATGCAGTGTTCACGATCGCACCGCCACCGCGTCGACGGAGGTACGGAATCGCGATCTGTGTGCCCACGACCACCCCGCCGAGGTTGACGTTCATCACCCGCAAGAGCGTCTCCGGCGTGATGTCGGGCCATGCCGGCTCACCGCTCACCAAGCCTGCGTTGTTGTGCACGATGTCGACACCGCCGTACTCGCGCTCGGCGCTCGCCAGCATCGCCTCGATCGAGCGAGGTTCCGTGACGTCCACACGCACGAACGACGCGATGCCTTCGGCATCGTGAATGAGCCCGACCGTCTCGTTGCCACCCACCTCGTCGATGTCGCCGACCACGACCGCCGCGCCCGCGGCTGCAAAGGCGAGCGCAGTGGCCCGTCCGATCCCCGATCCCGCGCCGGTGACGACCGCGACCTTGCCATCGATCTCCACTATTCGGGTCGATTCCGCCGCGGCGTCCCGGTCCGGCCACGCCTGCGCTGCATCTCCACCGCGGCACTCTCGCACGGAACAAGAACACGTTCCAGTTCCTGACGGGAAGTCAGGTTGTGAGCAGGCTCGCCAAGTCACGCAGCGATGCGTCGAGGCGCGCGGCGGTCGCTCGGTACACGTCGAGCGGCTCACCGATGGGATCGCCGACCTCGTCCTCGCCGCGCCCTCGTACCTGGGCGTGGGGCCTCGCTTCGTGGACTCGCAGCAACCAGGCCCGCAGCGCCTCCCCCTCACTGCGGGCACCGACCACCCCGCCGAGCCGCACCAGCTCTTCGACGAGAAAGACGCGCGTCGCCGCATCCGGCGCGAGCGCGGTGATGCGGTCCACGTGTTGACGCGTCATCCCGAGCACGAGGTCGGCCTCACCGATCAGCTCGGTCGTGAGCTGACGCGAACGGTGGGCGGAGATGTCCAAGCCCATCTCGGCCATCGCCGCGACCGCCTCGTTGGGTGGTCCCGCGTTCCACGCCATCGTCCCGGCCGAGTGGACATTGACAGCCGTGCCGCGTGCATCGAGATGGGCGCGCAGCAGCGCCTCGCCCATCGGAGATCGGCAGATGTTGCCCGTGCACACCACCAGCACGTCGATGGCCGCGCATCGTAGGAGGTCCGTACACTCACCCCTCGTGACCGGACCGCCATGGCCGTCGGCGAGACCGCGGAGATGAAGCGCAGGCGCGGTCGGACGGCCGGGGCGCCGGAGCGGAATCGACTCGGACCATTGGACGGGATTCGCGTCGTCGAGCTCGGCGTGTGGGTCGCCGGTCCCGCGGCCGGCGGCGTGCTCGCTGACTGGGGCGCCGACGTGGTGAAGATCGAGCCGCCGGTCGGAGATCCAGCGCGTGGCTTCGCGAAGATGCTCGGCGGCGACGTGCCGTTCAACCCGCCGTTCGAGCTCGACAACCGCTCGAAGCGGAGCATCGTCGTCGACTTCACCCAGACGGATGGCCTCCACCTCGCCCACGAGCTCCTCGAACAGGCCGACGTGTTCCTCACGAACATCCGTCTCGACGCGCTCGAGCGGCTCGAGCTGGATCCCGACGTTTTACGAGCGCGTTACCCCCGTCTCGTGTACGGGATCATCACGGGGTACGGCACCACCGGCCCTGACCGCGATCGTGCTGCGTACGACATCAGCGCCTTCTGGGCCCGCAGCGGCGTCGCGGGTCTGCTCACACGCCCGGGCGAAGATCCGCCGTTCCAGCGCGGCGGGATGGGCGACCACGGCGCCGGAATGACGATGGCCGGCGGGATCAGCGCGGCATTGCTGGCCCGCGAGCGGACCGGCGAGGGACAGCTCGTCGCGACGTCGTTGCTCCGTCACGGCATGTACACGATCAGCTTCGATCTCAATATGGCGCTGCGCTTCGGCGTGCCGTTGGCGGTCGCGAAGCGCTCGCAGATGACGAACCCGGTCATCAACTGCTACCAGGACCGCGACCGGCGCTGGTTCTGGCTGGTCGGGCTCGAAGGCCAGCGTCACTGGCCCGATGTGTGCCG
Source organism: Acidimicrobiia bacterium (assembly GCA_040881685.1). NCBI lineage: Bacteria > Bacillati > Actinomycetota > Acidimicrobiia > Acidimicrobiia bacterium. The sequence continues at coordinate 11,427 of JBBECS010000014.1, forward strand.
AGCCGTCGGCCATCCGGAGTGGATCGACGACGAGCGCTTCCGGGACGAGGAGGGCCGACGCGCGAACACCCGCGACCTGATCCCGGTGCTCGACGAGATCTTCGCGTCACGCACGCGTGAGGAGTGGTCCGAGATCTTCGACCGCGAGGACGTGTGGTGGGCACCCGTGCAGACCACCGAAGAGGTGCTGGCGGACCCACAGGTGCACGCCGGCGGCGGCTTCGTGGAGGTACCCGAAGGCAACAGCACGGTGACGATGATCAACACCTCCGTGGACTTCCATGGCACCCCGGGCGGGCCGCGAGCGATGCCACCCGACCTCGGTGAGCACACCGACGAGATCCTGCACGAGCTCGGACGCGACCGAGACTCGATCGACGACCTACGCAACCGAGGGGTCGTGGCTTAATCCGCCTCGGGCGGAGTCGATGCCCAGAACGCGCCCCAGGTGGGCCACGCCTCGGGAAGCTCGAACCTTCCGATCTGATCTTCGGGCCACGTGCCCGGGAAGAGTTCGACCGGCGATGTACCCAGCTCACGTGCATGCCAGAGCAAGTGCTGGCGACGAGTGAAGAACCACTGAGCATCGCGTTGCTCGTACGTGTCGCGGTACTGAATAGCCTGGACGATCCATTGATCGCCGATCTGCACCTCACCGCGACAGTACACGATCCCGCTCGCATGATCGGCGTCGACGAAGTCGATGACATGCGTTCCCGTGTTCAAGATGGTGACCGTCACCTCGCGGAGTGTCTGGTCGAAGTACTCGCGCAATGCATCACGGCCGCGGCGATCTCGACCGACCTGCACGTCATCGGCGAACAGCGCCACGAGCGCATCGAGGTCGCGGCTATCGACGGCAACGGCGTAGCGAGCGACGAGCTGGCGGATCTCCTCGTACGCGAGCAGCCGATGCAGACCTTCGTCACTCACGATCGGAGATGCTCGCGCACGAGGGTCTCGGCGCGTTCGAGGTCTTCGTGCAGGAAGAAGTGCCCACCGTCGATCGCGACGAGGGGCGCGCTCGCACGCTCGGCTTGTGCTCGGAACCAGGCCATCGGGAGTTTGGACGACTCCCCCGCCAGCACGACCGCACCACACGACAGCTCGGCCAGGTGATGCCACGCGGCCTTGGCGCCTTCCTCGTCGGCAGAGACCTCGAACATCTGGGCCTCGGCCTCAGGCGGGCACGCCAGCTCGACCTGACCGTCGGATCGGTCGACGAAACCCCATCGGATATACGCGTCGAGGAACTCAGGCGAGAGCGCATCGAGCGGCGGGCGCGACCCGTACGACGCTCGCACCGTCTCTCGGTCGGACCACACCGGCCGACGCTTGCGCGCGTTGTCCGCCATGAAGTTGCCGCCTCGCCGCGCCACATCGCTCGGCCGCTCGGCTTCCTCGAGGGCGAACGCAATGGCTTCGCACAGCAGCAGTCGTCTGGTCGCGCTCGGCCTCGCCCGGTCGACGAGCACCGCCACTCCACCGCCGCCCGATTCGCCCAGCGCCGCCCACTGGCTCACGCCAAGGTGATCGAGCACGGACAGCACGTCCTCGGCCATTCGGGTGTACGCGAACGCGTGCGCCGCATCGGGTGCATCGGTCGCGCCGTGGCCGCGCAGGTCGACGCCGATCGGCCGATACCGGTCGCGCAGCCGCCGCGCGAGCGGGTCGAAGAACCCGGCACAGAAGCCGGTCGGGTGCAACAACAGGAGCGGCTCGCCATCCCCACCCCAGTCGAGCGCGGCGATGTGCAGCCCGTCGTGCTCGACGACGATCGGCGCGGGATCGCCCTCCACCAGGTTGCGTCAGACGGCGACGGGCTCGTCGGCGAGGATCTTGCCGAGCTTGAGCAGCTGCGGGGTCGACCCCCCGAGCGTGAGCTCGAGCACCTTCGCCCACAGGAAGTAGCGGTGCAGTGGGTAGTCACGGTCGACACCCATGCCGCCGTGCAAGTGCTGCGCCGCGTGCACCACCCGCTGGCCGCCTTCCGATGCCCAGAACTTCGCCACCGCGACCTCGGCCGACGCGGGCAGGTCCTCGGAGAGGCGCCAGACTGCCTGCCAGCCGGTGAGCCGGATTGCCTCGGTGTCGATGTACGCGTCGGCAGCGCGCTGTCCAACCGCTTGGAACGTGGCAATCGGCCGCTCGAACTGCTCGCGCGTCTTTGTGTACTCGGCGGTCATGCGCACCGCTTCTTCGCACACCCCGATGGCGATCGCGCAGAGCGCTGCCGTTGCGCGGTCGACGAGCCAGGCGAGAATCTCGCTCCCCTGCTCCGCCGAACCGACCACGTCGCCCGCGGTAACCTTCACGCCCTTCAGCGTGAGACGCGCTTCGGGATGGTGGTTCGTCGTGTCCTGGCGCTCGCGGGTGACGCCCTTCGCGTTCGGGTCGACGATGGCGACGATCACGCCACCACCACCCGTCGACGCAGGGAGGAGCACGCGGTCGGCCAGTGGCCCTGCGGGCACACAGTCCTTCACACCGTCGAGCACCCAGCCGTCGCCGTCCTTCTTCGCCTTCGTGGTCGGGGTCAGCGGGTCGGCGCCGGCCTCGGTGAGCGCAGCGGTGAGGATCGTCTCGCCCGATGCAACGCCGGGGAGCAGCGCGTCCTTCTGCGCGTCGGTCCCGAAGCGCGCGATCGGCAGGGCACCGAGCACGACCGAGGCGTAGTACGGCACGGGTGCGACCGTGCGGCCGACCTGCTCCAGCACGAGCGCGGCCTCGAGGAACCCGTATCCGCCGCCGCCCTGGGCCTCGGGAACGGCGATGCCGAGCACACCCGCGTCGGCCAGCTTCTTCCACAGCTCGCGGTCGAAGTTGCTCTCGTCCGCTTCCGCCTCCTTGAGTCGGTCGAGCGTGACCTCGGCACCGAGGATCTTCTCGACCAGACCTTGAAGGTCCTGCTGCTCTTCGTTGAACGCGAAGTCCATCTCTACGCCTCCGCTCCCGCTCCGCTACGTTCGCTCATTTCACTCGCTCCATTCGCTTCACTCGCTCCATTCGCTTCACTCGCTGCGGCTGCTCCACTCGCTGCGCTCGTTCCGCTATCTCGGTGCGAGCGGCATGCCGAGACCGAACACCGCGATCAGGTCGCGCTGAATCTCGTTCGTGCCACCGCCGAACGTGAGGATGATGAGGCCGCGGTACGAGTGCTCCAACCGCGACTGGAGCAACGCGCCGGGCGCGTCGTCACGCAGGTACGAGTTTTGGCCGAGGATCTCCATCAGGAGCCGGAACGCCTCGATGTAGAACTCGGTGCCGAACACCTTCGTCGCCGACGCGTCGGCAGGCTGGAGATCACCCTTCGCCGCAGCCGATGCGATCTTCCAGTTCATCAAGCGCAGGTACTCGAGCCGTGCATGCACCCGCGCCAGGTTGAGCTGCACCCACTCCTGGTCGACAACCCGCGAGCCGTCGGGCAGCTTCGTGTCCTGGGCCCACTTGCGCACGTCCACCAGCGCACGCTCGACCATGCCCGACGAGCACAACGTGACGCGCTCGTGGTTGAGCTGATTGGTGATCAGGCCCCACCCCGCGTTCTCCTCGCCGACGCGCATCGTCGCGGGGACCCGAACGTCTTCGTAGAAGACGTCGTTGATGTCGGACTCACCCATCACGTGGATCGGAACGACCTTGATGCCCGGTGTCTCCATCGGGATCACGAACAACGAGATGCCCTTGTGCTTCTTGACGTTCGGATCCGTGCGCACGGCGAGCCACACGTAGTCGGCATCAGACGCAAGACTCGTCCACGTCTTCTGGCCGTTGATGATGTACTCGTCGCCGTCACGCTCGGCTTTCGTCTTGAGCGCGGCGAGATCGGTGCCCGCACCGGGCTCCGAATAGCCGATGCAGAAGTGGATCTCCCCCTTCAGGATCTTCGGGAGGAAGAACTCCTTCTGCTCGTTGGTGCCGAAGCGCATGATCGTGGGTCCGACGGTGTTGATCGTGAGCATCGGCACCGGAGCGCCGGCCCGCATCGCCTCGTCGAACCAGATGAACTGCTCGACGGCGGAGAAGCCGCGCCCGCCCCACTCCTTGGGCCAACCGACGCCGAGCCAGCCGTCGGCGCCCATCTGCTTGACGACCTTGCGGTTCTCCTCGCCGACGCCGCCCGCGCCTGAGAGCCGCGCGCGCACCTCTGGCGTGAGCAGCGCCTTGAAGTAATCGCGCACCTCGTGCTGGAGCGCCTGCTGCTCGTCGGTCAAGCCGATGTACATGCCATCTCCGGGGGTCGGAACGAGAACACGTTACAGGTCGTCAGCCACCGAGGCCCATGAGGTCGCTGAGGCCGGTGCGCATGCCAGCCGTGTACCCGCCGTCGACCACGAGAGCGTGGCCGGTGACGAACGACGCGTCATCGGACGCGAGGAACGCGACTGCAGCGGCGATCTCTTCGGGTCGGCCGAAACGCCCGAGCTTGTGGTGCTCTCGGTACTCCTCGCGGTACTGGGCCATCCCCTCCGATCCCATGACGGATCGGAACATCGGAGTGTCGATGAAGCCCGGGCACACGCAGTTCACGCGCACGCCCATGCGGCCGTAGTCAATGGCCATGTTCTTGGTGAGCAGGACGACGCCGCCCTTGGAGGCGTTGTACGCACTCCCGCCCTCCGTCCCCTCGATCCCCTCCACGCTGGCGACCGTGACGATGCTCCCTGCGCGCTGCTCGATCATGTGACGCAACGCGTGCTTGCACGACAGGTACGTGCCGGTGAGGTTGACGGCGATCACGCGTGCCCACTCGCCTGCCTCGAGACCATGGACGGGTCCGCCGCCGGGGACGCCGGCAAACGTCGCCAGCACGTCGAGGTGCCCGTGCTCGGCGACCACTGCATCCATGGCCGCGCTCACCGCGGGCTCGTCGGTCACGTCGACCGGACGCGATCCGGTCACGTCGAGGCCGACGACCGTCGCGCCCTCGTCGGCCAGGCGGGTGCACGTCGCCTCACCGAGCCCCGACGCGGCTCCCGTGACCACTGCGACCTTGCCGTCCATTCGGGCCATCTGCGTATGCTCACTGAAACACGTTCCAGTTCACAAGCCCGGGGGCCGCACCGTGTCGATGAAGTTCGCCTTGTTCTACGAGATCCCGGTGCAGAAGCCGTTCACTCCGGGCAAGGAGCACGCGGCGTACAAGAACACGCTCGAGCAAGCGATCCTCGGCGACGAGGTCGGCTTCCATGCGTTCTGGACCGTCGAGCACCACTTCCTCGAGGAGTACTCGCACTGCTCGAACCCCGAGGTGCTCTATGGCGCGATCGCGGCGCGCACCAAGAACATCCGCATCGGCTACGGCGTGCGGCTGCTCCCGTCGCCGTACAACCACCCGATCCGCAGCGCCGAGTCGGCCGCGGTGCTCGACCTACTCTCCGACGGGCGGGTCGACTTCGGCACTGGTCGTTCGTCGACGCGACTCGAGCTCGAAGGCTTCAACGTCGACCCCGAGCAAACCCGCGACATGTGGAAGGAAGCGCTCCAGCACATCGTGGGCGCGTGGACCGAGGAGTACTACCAAGCCGACGGCAAGTACTGGCAGATGGGCGGACCGCGACGTGTGCAACCGAAGCCGCTGCAACAGCCCCACCCGCCGATCTTCGGCGCGACAAGCAGTCCTGATGGACACCTCGAGGTCGGACGGCAAGGCATCGGCCTCTGCTCGTTCACCGTCGGCCTGCCACCCGAGGAGCTGGTGAAGAGCATCGACCTCTACCGCCAAGGCCTCACCGAGTGCGAAGCGCCGGTCGGCAAGTTCAAGAACGAGACGGCCGCCACGTTCACGATGGTGCACTGCGCGCCGACCAAGGAGGAGGCGTACGACGTCGCCAAGGAGTCGTTCGAGTGGTACCCGAAGGCTGGAGCGAGCCTCATCGCGTCGGTGGCTGAGTGGATGAACGAGAAGAAGCAAGAGCTCGGCACCTACGAGTACACCGCGTCGGCGCTCCAGCACAAGAACGAGGGCGCGTTCGAGCACCTCACCTTCGACTACGTCCACGACGCGGGCGCCGGCGTAGTCGGCGACCCCGACGAGTGCATCGAGACGTGCAAGCGCTACGAAGCGGCGGGCTGCGACCTGCTGCTCTGTCTCGTGAACCCGTTCAACATCCCGCACGACAAGGTGATGCAGTCGATCGAGCTTCTCGGCAAGCACGTCATCCCCGAGTTCGCCTAGCTACTCGGTCGCTTCCTGCGGCTGGGGATGCCTCAGCCGCGGGCGTTCGCTCGCTGGCGAGCGCCTCCGCTTCGTTGCGGCGCCGCGTGGCCCCGGTAGCCTGGGTCGCCATGACGCTGGCTGACATCGACCTCTGGGACAAGGACCGGTTCCAGGCCGGTGTCCCGCACGACTGGTTCACCGCCCTTCGGCGCGAGGCACCCGTGTACTGGCACGAGGGCGATCCGACCGTGAGCGCGATGCAAGGCGGCGGCGGGCCGTTCTGGGCGGTCACCGGCTACGACGACGTGGTCACGGTCAACCGCGACAACGCCACGTTCTCGTCGGCGGAGCGCCTGGTCTTCATGTGGGATCCCGACGAGGCCAACCTCGAACAGCAGCGCCTCCTCATGCTCAACATGGACCCGCCGTTGCACACGCGCTACCGCAGGCTCATCAACAAGGGATTCACGCCGCGCATGGTCTCGGAGCTCGAGTCGACGATGCGCAAGCGCTCCCGCGACATCATCGACCGCGTCGCCCACCGCGGTGAGTGCGACTTCGTCGTCGACGTCGCGTCGGAGCTCCCGCTCCAGGTGATCGCCGACCTCATGGGCGTGCCGCAAGAGGACCGTCACAAGATGTTCGACTGGAGCAACCGCATGATCGGGGCCGAAGACCCCGAGTACGGCATCACCGAGGAGATCTCGCAGCAGGCATCGATGGAGCTCTATGCCTACGCGTCGGCGCTCGCCGAGAAGAAGAAGGCTGATCCCAAGGACGACCTCATCTCGGTCCTCACCCACGCCGAGGTCGACGGCGAGCAGCTGACCGGCCTCGAGATCGACCTCTTCTTCCTCATCCTCACGGTTGCCGGCAACGAGACAACGCGCAACCTCATCTCGCATGGCCTCGTCACGCTGCTCGAGCACCCCGACGAGCTTGCGAAGGTGCGCGCCGACCGCTCCCTTCTACCCGGCGCCGTCGAGGAGATGCTGCGTTGGGCGAGCCCGGTCATGCACTTCCGCCGTACGGCCATGCGCGACGTTCAGCTCGGCGGGCAGCACGTCAAGGCCGGCGACAAGGTCGTGATCTGGTACATCTCGGCCAACCACGACGAGAAGGCATTCGAGGATCCGTTCACGTTCGACGTGACGCGCTCGCCCAACGAGCACGTGGCGTTTGGCGGCGGCGGTCCCCATTTCTGCTTGGGCGCCAACCTGGCGCGCATGGAGATCCAAGTGATGTTCGACGAGATCCTCGACCGGCTCGACGACCTCGAGCTCACCGGTCCGGTCTCACGGCTCCGCTCGAACTTCATCAACGGGCTCAAGCACATCCCCCTGAAGTTCACCGCCAAGCGCTGAGCAAGCTGGCTCCCGCGGGACTCAGCGATACAGGTTGGGCGGCCGGCGCAGCGTCTTGCTATACGAACCGACCCACGCGTCGAGGTCGGCGCCGCGTTGTGCCACTCGCGGCAGAATCGCGTCGGGATCGGTGAGGATCAGGTACCGCTCGTCGCGGATGGCGTCGGCCACCATCGGCCCGACGATCGCGGCATCCTTGGGCTCCTCGAGCGGCATCTCCCCGAGCCACTTCGACATGTCGCCGCCGCCCATGCGCGCGGTGTCGCCCATGTTCGTGGCGATGAGTGACGGGCACAGCACCGACACGCCGATCCCCTGCGGCCGGAGGTAGAGCGCGAGCGCCTCGGTGAAGCCGACAACCCCGAACTTGGCCGTGATGTAGGTGGGGTGATCCCACGCGTACGCGTAGAGACCGGCGACCGAAGCGGTGTTCACGAGGTAGCCGCTCCCGCGCTCGAGCATGTGCGGGATGAATGCTCGGGCACCGCGGATGACGCCGTAGAGGTTGATCTGGAGGATCCAGTCCCACTCCTCCATCGACAGCCCCTCGGCCGGTCCGAGCATCGCGACACCGGCGTTGCTCATCGCGATGTCGACATGTCCCATGACCGCGAGTGCTTCGTCACGCAATCGTTCGACGTCGGCGTCCTTCGAGACGTCGCAGTGCACGCCGAGGTACCGGCGCCCGAGGCCCTCGACCTCCTCATGCACCTCTTCGATACGTGTGTCGTTGAGGTCGGCGACCACGATATCGGCACCACGTCGCGCGAGCTCAAGCGCAGTCGAACGGCCTATCCCGCTCGCGCCTCCGGTGATGACTGCGACCGTGCCCGCAACCTCCATCCCTACTTCTCCGGCAAGGTGACCAGCGACCAGCCGGGCTGGTCCTGGTACAGCGGCTCTGCGAACGGAGAGAAGTCGGCGCCGCTGCGCAACGTCTGACCGCCGTCGACGCCGATGCACTGCCCGGTGATGAACGACGACTCGGGACCGGCGAGGAAGCGGACAAGGGCGGCCACGTCGGCGACCGTTCCCACCCGTCGCAACGGGATGTTGGCGTGGTAGCTGTCGAGCACCGGACCGCCCGCGGTGATGGCGTCCATCAGCTCGGTGGCGATGATCCCGGGCCGCACGGAGTTGACTCGCACTCCCGAGGGGCCGAGCTCGTCGGCCGCGACCCGCACGATTTGGTCGAGGCCAGCCTTGGCCGACGCGTACGCACCGAGGAAGCGCTCACTCTGGATGCCGACGTGTGACGAGATCGCAACGAACGAGCCGCGCGTCTTCCCGAGCGCGAGTGCTGCGTGCTTCAGCGTGAGGAACGTGCCCATCATGTTGAGGTCGATGGTGGCGCGCACCGCATCGGCATCGGCGAGCACGAGGGGTCCCATGTGCAACGAGCCGCCCGCGGACGCGACCACTGCATGGAGCTCACCCGCCGGTTCGGCGGCCTTCGCGACCGCGGCCCGTACCTGCTCCTCGTCGGTCACGTCCGTGGCGACGATCTGGACCGACGCGCCTTTCGTGGTCGCGCGCATCCGCTCGGCCGCTTCCTCCAGCTTGACCTCCGTGCGGCCGCAGATCGTGACCGCGCCACCGTCACGCACCAGCGCGGCCGCACAACCTTCACCGATCCCGCTACCGCCCCCGGTCACGAGCGCGCGGAACCCGTCCAGCGCCGCCATCTCGAACAGCTACCTGGGGGCGCGGGGCAGGCCGAGGCCGGCCATGCCGATGATCTCGCGCTGCACCTCGTTGACGCCGCCGCCGAACGTACCCACCGGCGCATGCCGGAATGCCTCTTCGAGGTGGCCGTGCAGCAGCGCGCCCGGCGATCCATCCGGCAGGTACCCCGCCGAGCCGACGATCTCCATCAGCAGGCGGAGGCAGCGCCAGAGCTGCTCGGTGCCGAGGACCTTCATCGCTGATGCGTCGGCCGGGTTGAGTGCGCCTTCGTCGAGCGCCGCCGCGACGCGCCAGTTGTTCAGCTTCAGCGCCTCAGCGATGGCGTGCACGCGCGCCAGCGATGTGCGCACCCACTGATCGTCGATGACCCGCCGGCCGTCGGCCCGACGGGTCTCCTTCGCCCAGCGCAGCACCTCCTGGAGCGGGCGGTCGATCCGCCCGGCTGGCCCGAGCGCGACGCGCTCGTGATTGAGCTGGCGCGTGATCAGCTTCCAGCCCGCGTTCTCTTCGCCGACCAGGTTGGCGACCGGGACCCGTACGTCTTCGTAGTAGGTGGCGTTCGTGTGACCGCCGCCGAGCGTCCAGATCGGCGTGTGCTTGAAGCCGGGCACGTCGGTCGGGACGAGGATGATCGAGATGCCCTTGTGCTTCGGCGCGTCGGGGTCGGTGCGACAGGCGAGCCAGATGAAGTCGGCGTCGTGGCCCCCGGTGGTGAACACCTTCTGGCCGTTGATCACGTATTCCTCGCCGTCTCGCATCGCGCGCGTGCGCAGCGAGGCGAGATCGGTGCCGGAGCCGGGTTCGGTGTAGCCGATCGCGAAGTGCATCTCGCCGGTGAGGATCTTGGGCAGGATCTCCCGCTTCTGCTCCTCGGATCCACACATGCGCAGCGTGGGCCCGACGGTGTTCAGCGTGACGAGCGGCATCGGCACGCCGGCCCGGTTGGCCTCGTCGAAGAAGATGTACTGCTCGAGCGCCGTGCGGCCCTGGCCGCCGTACTCCTTGGGCCAGCCGACCCCGAGCCAGCCGTCGCGACCCATCTGACGGACGATCTCGCGGTAGCCCTCCCCGCCCGCTTCGCCGCCGGTGAGCGAGGCGCGCCGCTCCGGCGTCATCAAACCCGCGAAGTAGGCACGGAGCTCCTGTTGGAGCGCCTGCTGCTCGGGCGTCAGGTCGATGTGCATGGCACCGTTCTAGTCTCCTTCGAGCGCGACGAGTGTGGAGTCCAGAGTGGGAGGCGCCATGGCCGAGTCGGTGATCATCGAGGCCGCCATCAACGGCACCACCACGAAAGACCGTAACCCGCACGTGCCGCGCACACCTGAGGAGATCGCCGCGGATGCGCTCGCGTGCCTCGCGGCGGGCGCCGGGATCGTGCACAACCACTGCGACGTGGTCGGTGTGCCGGGCGAGCAGTCCGCGGCGCGCTACTTCGAGGGCTGGGAGCCGGTCTTCGTCGAACGTCCCGACGCCTTGATCTACCCGACGACCAACTTCGGGCCCGGCGTCGAGGGCGCGTACGCGCACATGGCACCGCTCGCGGCGACCGGCTGGCTGCGCATCGGGATCATCGATCCTGGTTCGGTGAACCTGGGCGGCACCGACGACGACGGCCTGCCCGCGGCGCCGGGGTTCGTCTACGCCAACTCCTACGGCGACATCCATCACCAAGCCGACGTGTGCGCGCGCCAGCGGCTCGGGCCGAGCATGGCGATCTTCGAGCCGGGCTGGCTCCGCACCGCGTTGCACTGGTGGCGCGCGGGGCGGTTGCCACAAGGCGCGATGATCAAGCTGTACTTCGGAGGCGACGCCGGGTACGTGACCAGCGTGGCGCAGCAGCAGGCAGGAGCGACGTTCGGTCTCCCGCCGACGATCAAGGCGCTCGACGCGTATTGCGAGCTCCTGGACGGGTGCACGCTCCCCTGGTCCGTCGCGGTCATCGGTGGAGACCTCTACGAGAGCCCGGTGGCCCGCGCCGCCCTCGAACGCGGCGCGCACCTGCACGTCGGCCTCGAGGACCATGCGGGCGCGCGGCAGCCGACGAACGTCGAGCTCGTGGACCAGGCCGTCGCGCTGTGTGGAGATGTCGGTCGCCCGGTCGCGTCGTGCGACGAAGCGACGAAGATCCTCGACCTGCCCCGCACCGGGCCGGAGGCACCCGCCGTCTGACCCCGGGTCTACGACTTGAGGTGGTCGACGTCCTCGGGGAAGTTGAACTCGAGCCAGCAGTGACCGGATCGGCCGTCGGGCGTCGTCACTGCACTCATGGCGCGAGGGAACCGTGAGCGCTTGCCTTCCTTCGACTCGAGGAGCACGGGCGCATGGAGCTCGGGTGTGATGCGCAGCCCGAGGTCAGCGACCGTGAGCTCGACCGACGTCGGGAGCATGTCGGCGTCGAGCGCGTAGTCGACCTCGATGGTCGTGACCTCGCGCCACTCGCTCGTGCCGGCATCGACGATGTAGCCGGTCTGGAACGCGTCGGATCCCGGGTTCACGGATCGCACGCAATGCCACCAGGTGCCGTCGTCGAGGCGACCGGAGCACCAGATCCACGGGAACAACCACCAGTCGCGCACCCCCCACGAGTGGTCGCGCTGGCCGGGACAATGCACGTCAATGTGCTTGTCGCCGATTGTCACCGTGCCGGTGACCCAGGCCGACTGCTCGAAGCGCGTGGTCGCGCTGTACGCGAAGCACGGCGCCGCGCCTTCCCATTTGAGATCGAGGCTGATCGGGACTTCGGGTCCCTGTTCGCCGTGAAAAGCGTCGGCCGGGGTGGCGAGCGCGACGCCCGTGCCCTCGGTCGTGATGCGATAGGCGCGCAGCGGTTGGACGGGCTTCCAGGTTCCCCGAACGCGATCGGATGCGATCTCGAGCGCGGCGCGCGTCGGGTCCGGGCACGGAACCTCGTGGTCACGAATCAGCACGAGGGGCTGGCCGCGCCGGACCAGGTGCACCCAGTACCAGGCCACGCCGAGGTTTGGATACAGGCCCAGCCGCAGATAACCACCGTACGAGCCGTCCTCCGCCGCGAAGTCGTGGTACCAGGACTCTCCCCACAGGTCTTCGGGTCCGGCCGCGTGCCGGCCTTCGTCCTGCGCGTGCAGCTCCACTTTGCCCGCTCTCTGCGCTGTGCGCAGGGCCGCTCGGGCCCCGCTTGCTGCGCCGCAGGGTACCTGCGGCGCGGGCGCTCACTCGGCTAGAGGCGATCGGGGTTCAGCAGCGCGTCGGTGCCGCCGTCGGCGAAGAGGATCGTCCCCGTGCACCACGACGACTCGGGCGACAGGAGGAACCACACCGCGTTGGCGATCTCGTCCTTCTCGCCCCAGCGGTCGAGCGGGATTGGGTAGGCGCGGATCTGGTCACCGGTCACCGGATGTTGCAGCGCAGCCTCGGTCAGCGGCGTGAGCACAGGTCCGGGTGCAACCGCGTTCACGCGCACGCCCGGCGCCCACTCGACCGCGAGCCGCCGCACCTTGCGAGCCAGCGCGAGCTTCGAATGCGCGTACACGACCTCGCCGCCCATGGCTTCGGCAGCCGCAGCTGCTCCGTCCTCGTCGCCCGCGAGACAGCGATCCACGAGCGTGGCGTCGTCCACCGGCATGGCGGTCGCCGAGTTCGAAGCGATGGCAACCGCAGCAAGCAGCTCGCCGCTGGCAAGGCGGTCGTGCAGGCCCTCGAGCAGCGAGACCGCACCGAAGTAGTTGATGCGCGCCACCATCGAGGGCGGCGCCCGCGTGCTTCCCCCGATGCCGGCCGCGACGACCAGCCCATCAAGCGTTCCGCCACAAGCCTCATTGATCGCGGCGATCGCAGCCGCACGGCCATCCGAAGACGAGAGATCCGCCTCGACTTCGGCGTCGCGCACATCCACACCGATCACCCGGTGCCCGGATGCCTCGATACGACGGCGGATCGCACCGCCGATGCCGCCAGCCGAACCTGTGACCGCGACCACGCCCAAACGAGCACCTCCACCGACATCGACGAGGGGCGAACGGTAGCCTGACGCCGCGTCAGGTCTCCTAGGGGGTCCCCAACATGCTGGATCTGATCGTCCGCAACGGTGAAGTCGTCGACGGCACGGGCTCGAAGCCGCGGCGCGCCGACGTCGGTGTGCGCGCGGGCCGCGTCGTCGCCATCGGCGACATCGACGAGGACGCCGCCGAGACGATCGACGCCGGTGGCCAGGTCGTGGCGCCGGGCTTCGTCGACATCCACACCCATTACGACGCACAGGTGCTCTGGGACCCCGCCACGACCCCGTCGCCGCTGCATGGGGTGACCACGATCGTGGGTGGCAACTGCGGGTTCACGATCGCGCCCATCGAGGAGAGCGAGATCGACTACCTCACCAAGATGCTGGCGCGGGTCGAGGGCATGCCCCTCGAATCACTGATCGCCGGCGTTCCGTACGACTGGCGCACTTTCGGTGAGTACCTCGACAAGATCGACGGCCACCTCGCGGTGAACGCGGGGTTCCTCGTCGGCCACTCGGCGATCCGCCGCGTTGTGATGGGCGAGGACGCGATCGGGAACGAAGCGAACGCCGAGCAGCTCGAGAAGATGCGACGCGTACTTGCCGAGTCATTGACAGCCGGGGGCCTCGGCTTCTCATCGTCGCAGGCCACCACACACAACGACGCCAACGGCGATCCCGTGCCATCCCGCTTCGCAACGCCCGAGGAGCTCATCGCCCTCTGCAAGGTGACCGGTGAGCACGAAGGCACGACGCTCGAGTTCATCCCGCACGTCGGCGCGTTCGAGGAGCAGCACCGCCAGCTCATGGCCGACATGTCGCAGGCAGCCAACCGCCCGCTCAACTGGAACGTGCTCGTTCCGAACGCGGCAAACGCTCCGTACGTCGAGTCGCAGCTGGGTGCGAGTGACTTCGCCAGCGAGCACGGCGGCAAGGTGCTCGCGCTCACCGTGCCCGATGTGATGACCACGTTCCTCACGTTCAAGGCCGGTTTCGTGTTCGACGCCCTCCCCGGGTGGCGCAAGACCATGGCGCTGCCGGTGAACGAGAAGATGCAGGCGCTCGCGGATCCCGACGAGCGCAGGCGTCTCGCCGAGGGCGCGGCGTCACCCGAAGCAGGGATGCTGCGCGGCCTCGCCAACTGGCAGAACATGACGATCGTCGAGACGTTCTCCAAAGAGAACGAAGGCCTCGTGGGTCGCACGGTCAAGGACATCGCCCAGGAGCGAGGTCAAGAGCCCTTCGACTGCGTGGTGGACATCTCGATGCTCGACGAGCTCCGCACGATCATGCAGCCCCCGCTCGCCGGCAACGACGACGCGAGCTGGCAGCTCCGCCGAGACGTGTGGCGCGACCCGCGTGCCGTCGTCGGCGCGTCCGACGCCGGCGCCCACCTCGACATGCTGTCCACGTTCAGCTTCTCGACCGCGATGCTGCGCGCGGTTCGTGAGCACGAGCTCATGCCACTCGAAGAGGCCGTGCAGCTGCTCACCGACCGCCAGGCTCGCCTCTACGGCCTGCGCGAGCGGGGCCGCATCGCCGAAGGCTGGTACGCCGACCTCGTGGTGTTCGACCCCGCCACGATCAAGCCCGGCCCGGTCTCGTGGCGCAACGACCTCCCCGCCGGCGCCGGCCGCCTCTACGCCGAAGCTGAGGGCATCGCCCATGTCATCACCAACGGCACCGAGATCGTCCGAGGCACCGAGCTCACTGGCAACAGCCCCGGCACCCTCCTGCGCTCCGGCCGCGACACGGAGACCGTCACCGCGCGCTGAACACTATTGCGTCGCTGCCCGGTCCTATAGCCCCCGCAGCGACGCAAGAGCGTGTGAGGGCTAGCCGAGCTTGCGGTGGTCCCAGCTGACGTACTTGTCGACGTTGATCTTGATGGCGACGCGTTTGTTGATCATCATCTCGACGGCTGGACGCATCTCCTCGGTGTACGTCTGACCTGAGGTCCGCTCGACGATGCTGATCCCCATCTCGAAGATCCGATCCGGATCCTCGACGATCTCCGCGGTGCCGACCATCTCGACGCCGACGAGCTGGTCGTAAGACTCACCCTCTTCGACCATGCAGGTGATCTGCGGGTTGCGCCGCAGGTTCTGCACCTTCTGGCTCTTGGCCTTGGTCTCGAGCGCCGGCGCACCCTCGAGGAACCCGTACCACATGGCTACGAGATGGATGCTGCCGTCGTGGTTCATGGTCGCGCAGCTCATCGTGTGCCAACCGTTGAGGAAGTCATCGATCTCCTCCTGGGTCATCTTGATCTTGTCGCGCTGCTTCACCCCCGAGCCCATGCCGGGAGCCGCCGACACGCGTTCCACTTTGTCTGCGCTCACTTGACCACTACCGGGTTCACGGGACTGCCGACCGCGTTGGTGAGTGGCATCGGTGAAGCATCGAGGAGGAACGAGTAGCGGCCGTCGTCGGCGCAGTCCTTCGCCAGCTCCTCGAAGTTCCAGTTCTGGCCCTGGGTCATGCCCATGTCGACGAGGTGCAACAGGTGGACGGGCAGCACTGCATCCTCTCTCTCCGAGGGGTACACCTCGAAGGTGATGTTGTCGGTGGCGACCGCGGCCACGTCGTGATCGCGGAACCACTGGACGGTCTGGAGCGAGGGACCGGGCGACGGCACGCCGTACTTCTCACGGTCACCCTCGAAGAACCACTGCATGTGGCCGGTGCGGATCAGCACGATGTCCCCTGGATGGACCTTTACCTTGCCGAGGTCGGCTGCCGCATCGAGGTCATCGCCCGTGAGCGCGTACCCGCCCTCGACCCGGTCGACGCCCTTGGCCTTGGCCACGTCGAGAAGCACGCCGCGTCCGATGATCGTCTTGATCTTGTCGATCCCCATCTTGGCGGCACCGGCTTCGGTGATCACGCTGGACGGCACGCCGTTGTAGAGCTTGCCCTCGTAGCTCACGTGCGCCAGCGCGTCCCAATGCGTGCACGACTGCACGCCCATCGAGAGCTTGTCATCGCTCGTCGTGAAGTTGTCGGGATCGCCGGTGAACGGCGCGTCCACCATGATCATCTCGCGCTTGGGGTTGTCGCGGCCGGGGATCGCACCTGACTGCGGACCGTTCTCGTCCATCGGGAGGCCAAGGGTGAGACGTCGACCGCTCTTCACCTCCTTGACCGCGGACTTCACGACGTCGTCGGTGATGAGGTTGAGCGTGCCGATCTCGTCGTCGTCACCCCATCGACCCCAGTTGCGAACCTTCGCCGCGAGCTCCTTGACCTCAGCCGGCAGTGCCATGGTGGTTGTCCCTTTCTCAGGCCGCGGATACGGTGAGGACACCGCGAGCCAGCTTGCCCTCGTGCAGATCGTGCGTCGCGTGCTCCCAGTCGTCGAGGGGGTACTTCGCACTCACGAGCTCGTCGAGCTTGATGATCCCCTGCTTGTACGCCTGCACGATCAGCGGGATGTCCCAATGCGGCCGGTGCGAACCGGCGCGCGATCCGGTGAGCGTGCGCTCGACGTGTGTGAGCAGCGTGACCTGCGCGGGGACGGTCGCATCGAACGCGGGCACCCCGACCGCCACGGCGGTCCCGCCCCAGTCGAGCATCTGAAGGCACTGATTCAAGATCGCCGGGTTGCCCACGCAGTCGAAGGCGTAGTCGATCCCACCTTCACCGAAGGATCCGACGATGTTCGCGATCTGTGTGGGGAAGTCTTCGCGAACCTTGGCCACGACGTCGACGTCAGAGCCGGCGAGGATGAAGTCGGTGGCGCCGAAGGCCCGGGCCAGCTTCTCCTTCGACGCGACGGTGTCGATCGCGAAGATGCGGCTGGCACCCTTCACCTTCGCGGCCTGGATCACGTTCAGACCCACACCACCCACGCCCACGACCGCGCACGTGTCGCCGATGCCGAGGTTCGTGCGATTCCAGACCGTGCCGATGCCGGTGAGGACGCCACAGCCGATCAGGCACGCGACGTTGAGGTCGATGTCGTCGTCGATCTTCACGCACTGCACGGCCTGCACCACCGTGTACTCCGAGAGGCATGACGTGGCCGCGAAGTTCCACGCGTCCTCACCGGCAACTGTGAACGGCTGACTGGCGTTCGAGATGCTCTTGCGGCAGTAGGCCGGGCGGCCGGTCTCGCACCACTTGCACGCGCCACAGAACGCCATCGTGTGCAGCACGACGTGATCCCCGGGCGAGACATTGCTGACGGCCTCGCCGACCTGCTCCACGACCCCGGCACCCTCGTGTCCGAGCACCGCGGGCGACGGCCACGGGATGGTGCCGTCGATCACGCTCAAGTCGCTGTGGCACAAGCCCGCCGAGACGACGCGCACCTTCACCTCGGTAGGGCCAGGCGTGCGGACCTCGACGTCGTCGCGAATGGCGGCCTTCGACCCGTCGAACACCAGCGCTTTCATGTCACCACCCTTTGCTGCGCTCCCACTCCGCTACTTCCGTTGACGCTCCATCCACTGCGTTCGCTCCGCAGCGCGTGTTGCATCTCGTGTCGAGTCATCCCGGCCAGATCACGCTCTGGATCTCGGTGTGCGCGTACAAGCCCCAGTCGCCACCGTCGCGGCCGACGCCGCTCATCTTGAAGCCGCCGAACGGCGCCTCGTGGTTCCGCTGGGCGGTGTTGATGCCCACGTGCCCCGCCTCGAGCTGCTGCGCGATGCCGTACGCCTTGCCGGTGTCCTCGGAGAACACGTAGTCGTAGAGGCCGTACGGGGAGTCGTTGGCGATGGCGATCGCTTCGTCGTCGTCGTCATACGGCACGACGACGATCACAGGGCCGAAGATCTCCTCGCGCACCGCAGTCATGTCGTTACGGCATTCGGCGAGCAACGTGGGGCCGACATAGAAGCCGCGATCCAAGCCCTCGGGGCGCCGGCCGTCCACGACGAGGTTCGCACCCTCATCGGTTCCCGACTGGACATATCCCTCGATCCGCTCACGATGGGCGGCGGTGATCACGGGTCCGACCATGGTGGCCGGGTCCTCTGGTGGGCCCACCTTCAGGCTCGGCGCGGCCGCGGTGAGGCCGCCGACGAGCTGGTCGTAGACGCCGCGATGCACGATGGCGCGTGTCGGCGCAGTGCAGATCTGTCCCGAGTGGAAGCCCCACACGCTGGCAAGCCCGGTGATCGCCTTGGTGATGTCGGCGTCTTCACACACGATGCACGCACCCTTGCCGCCGAGCTCGAGCAGCAGTCGCTTCATCGTCTTCGCGCCAGCCTCGTAGATGCGCACGCCGACCCCGGTCGACCCGGTGAAGCTCACCATGTCGACATTGGCCGACTCCACGAGCGCGGAGCCGACCTCGGGCGCAGAGCCCGTGACCACGTTGACCACGCCGGGCGGGAAGCCCACCTCACGGCAGATGTCGGCGAACTCGATGATCGCGAGCGGGTCCTGGGGCGCCGGCTTCATCACGATCGTGTTGCCGGTGGCCAGCGCCGGCCCGACCTTCCCGGCCATGTTGACGAGCGGGAAGTTGTATGCGGTGATGCACGCCACCACGCCGACGGGTTGGCGGAGCACCTGGCCGCCGATCACACCGCCCGGCGCGAGGGGCGTCGTGGGCATGATCGACGGAGGCAGCGCCACGTTGATGTCCTGCATCGCGCCCTTGGCGTAGCGCTGGAAGCGCGCCACGGCTTGCGGGACCTGGAGCGCGGACCCCACCGTCACCGTCGCGCCGGTCTCGGCGATGATCAACGGCAACAGATCGCTGCTTCGCTTCTGGATCGCGGCGGCGAGCGCAAGCAACAGGTTGGCGCGCTCCTCGGGCTTGGTGCGCTTCCATGCAGGGAACGCGTCGCGCGCGGCTTGTGCGGCAGCTTCCGCGTCAGCGGCCGTGGCCTCGGGCGCCTCGCCGACGATCTCCTCCGTCGCCGGGTTGAGGATCCCGTACGTGCCGCCTCCACCATCGACGGAGTCGCCGCCGATGAGCAGCTTGTAAGCCTTGGCCTTCACGCCGCGAAAGGTAGCGGACTCATGCGCCGGCGGGAACGGGGACGGTGCGGGTGTCGCGACCAGAGCGCAGCACCGTGCCGGGAAGATCGCCCGTGGCTTCGCCGTCTGCGACGATTGCCCGGCCGTTCACGTACACGCGTTGCACCCCGTTGGACCCGGCGAACAATCGGCCGGTGCCACCGGGGAGGTCGTAGAGGAGCGTGACGTCCTGCATGTCGACCGTGTCCGGGTCCAGCACGACGAGATCCGCGTGCGCCCCTTCTGCAACCACGCCGCGGTCGCGCAAGCCGAACAGGTTCGCGGGTGCCTGGGTGATGAGCTGCACGGCGCGCTCGAACGGCACGAGCTGGCGACCGCGCAGGCAGTCGGCCAGGAACCTCGTGGTGTACGGAGCTCCACACATTCGGTCGAGGTGCGCGCCGGCGTCGGATCCACCAAGCAGCACGTCGTCCCGCGCCCAGGCTTCTTTGCGCAGCTGCCACGACGCGTCGTCGCTGTCGCTCGGAAGGGGCCAAAGGACGGTCTGCAGATCGTCGGCGAGCACGATGTCCATGAGGGCGTCGAACGGCTCCTGCCCTCGTTCCTTCGCGAGGTCGGCGACGCGTCGGCCCTTCAAACCCTCGTTGGCCGCCGAGTAGGTGTCGCCCAGCATGTAACGACCCCAGTCGGTCAGGCGCGCGATCACTCCAGCTTCCGGCGCGTGGGCGCGCTCCAAGAGGAATCGCCGCACTTCCGGATCACGGAGCTTCGCCATGCGCTCCGGGACCGGCAGGCTCATCACCGTCGACCAGTCAGGCAACATGAAGAGCGCGCAGTAGTTCAGGAAGCTCATGTTCATCTCGACCAGGACCGGCATGGTGAGCGCGACCGATCGCCCGCCACGAGCAGCCGCGCTCTCGTTGGCGGCGAGCTGCTCGCGATACCGCTCGGGCTCCTTCGAATCGATGGTGAGCACATTCCAGTTCAGCGGTCGACGGGCCGCGAGTGTCATGTCGGCCATGAGCTCGACCTCGTCGGGTCGGAACCCACGCAGACAACCGTCGGTGACGTACTCGAGCGTGGTGCCCTCATGGCCTCGGATCGCCGCGCACAGCGCGAGCACCTCGTCGCGTGATGCCCACCGAGATGCCACCGGCTCACCATCACCGTCGGAGTGGGTGAACGACAGCGTCGTCGAGAACCCGAGTCCCCCGGCCTCGAGACACTCACCCAACAGCGCGGTCATGTCGTCGACCTGCGCGGGCGTAGCCTCGTTACCAATCGCCTCGGTTCCCATCACCTTGCGACGCAACGCGCAGTGACCCACGAGAAAGCCCGCGTTCACACCGATGTTGCCGTCGAGCGCGCCGAGGTACTCGGCGAAGCTCGACCACTTCCACGGAACACCTTCCTCGAGCGCGGCGAGCGGCATGCCTTCGACCTTTGCCATCATCTGACGCGTGTAGTCCGCGTCACCCGCGTCGAGCGGGGCCAGCGTGAACCCGCAGTTGCCACCAACGATCGTCGTCACGCCGTGCAGGCTCGACGACGACGCCGCTGGGTCCCAGAACAGCTGTGCGTCGTAGTGCGTGTGCGGGTCGACGAAACCCGGCGTGACCATGAGTCCACCCGCGTCCACAACCTCGTTCGCAGACTCGTCGATCGCTCCCACGGCGACGACGCGCCCACCTCGCACTCCCACGTCGGCGCGACGCGCCGCACCACCGGTGCCGTCGACGAGCGTGCCGCCGCGAATCAACAGATCCAACATCTGGCCTCCGCCTCGAGGTGAAACGCGTTCTAGTTTCACCCGCATGCCCGCATCAGGCAAGAGAGAGGTATCGACGCCGGTGGCCGGCGGCCGAGCGCCTGGTCGCTAGCGTCGGCGCAGTCGTCCAGGAGCGATCACCGCCGATGCACCGCAACCCATTGCGCACTCTCGCCGTCGCGGCCGTGGTCGGGTGCGGGCTCAGCGGCGTGGCGTCGGTGGCGGACGCTTCCGCCAGGCGTCCGAGCTCGGGGGACGGAACGCTCGCCATCGCGAGCCTCGCCCCCGAGACGGGCGCCCTCCAGTCGCTGCGGGAGTCGCTGCGCCTGCCGGTGGAGCTCGCGGTGAGCGAGATCAACGCGGCCGGCGGGGTCAATGGCGCGGCAGTCAGCCTCGGGACCGGCGACGAGGGCTCCGACGTCGCCACCGCTCGGGCGACGGTGTCGGCGTTCGCGGACGCCGGTGTGGACGCCGTGATCGGTCCTGCCTCGCCCGCCACGGTCCTGGGCGTGCTCGGCGACGTGCGCAAGGCCCGGATGCTCATGTGCTCGGGTTCGGACACCCTCGCCCCGGTCACTGCGCGATCGTCGAAGGGGCTCTACTTCCGCACCGCGCCAGGTCCACGGCTCCAGGGCCTCGCCTTGGCCGCGCACGTGCGCGCCGACGACCACAAGCGCGTCGCGATCCTGCGCCGCAATGACTTCTTCGGTGACGACGTCGGGGCGGCAGCACGACGCGGTCTGCGCAAGGGCGACGTGAAGGTGGTCGCCGATATCGTGTACGACCCCGATGCAGGATCGGTCAACAAGAAGGTGCGCGCGGCCTTGCAGCCGAAGCCGAAGGCGGTGGTCGTCGTCGGCTTCGACGACGACGGCGCGCGCGTGGTTGCGAGCCTCATCGCTCAGGGCGCCGGACCCGACACCATCGCGATCTACGGGCCTGACACGATGCAGAGCCTCGACTTCGCGGCCGCGGTCGACCCGACCGACCCGGCACACGTGGCCGGAATCAAGGGTGTCGCGCCCGCGCCTGCGCCAGGGAACGTGACGAGTCCATTCCACGCTGCGCTCGTAAACCGCGGCACCGCGCCGATCTTCTCGTCCCATTC
>JBBECS010000015.1:0-67898 GCA_040881685.1 Acidimicrobiia bacterium
CGCGAGCACGATCGCGGTGCTCGGGGCGCTCGTGGGGATCCCGCTCGGTGTGGTGCTGGGCAAGATCGCGTGGGGACTCGTCGCCGAGAGCTTGGGGGTCGCCACCGACGCCGCGGTCGGTGCGGTCGCCATTGTCGCGGTGGTGCCAGCCGCGCTCCTCGTTGCCAACGCATTGGCCGTCATCCCGGCGCGTGCTGCGGCGCGCACGCCTCCAGCCGTCGCGTTGCGGGCCGAGTGATGGGATCCTCCCTCTGTCGACTCCGCTGCGCGCACGCACGCGGCCGTCGTGCTGAGGAGCGAGTGTTGGGCGCGGTCTGGTTCCGGTTTTCCGGCAGCGATGCTCCTCGCCAACTTCATCGCTGCGCTCTCTGCCCGCGCGGTCGCTCGCACCAAACCAGCAACCGTCCTGAGATCCGAGTAGTCAGAGCTATCTCGAAGTGACAGGAGTCACCATGTCCAGCACGCCCATTGAACCGCTCGTGATCAGCGGCATCCGCGAGTACACCGACGAGCCGCGTCCCGCGTTGCGTGGGCGCGCCTGGCGTGTCGCGCCCGTCGCCATCGCCGCTGGGGCGCTGGCCATCGTCGCTGCGTCGCTTGAGACGTCGGCGGACATCAGCCCGGGTCGCATCCTGTGCGCGGTGGTGGTCACGTTGTGGTCGGTGTGCGCGCTGTTCGTCGCACGGCGGCGCAGCCACGAGCTGCTCCCGCTGCTCATGGCTTTGGGTGCCCTGGCGGGGGCGCTCGCGCTGGTTGGCGCCGTCGTCCTGGGCCGCGACATCTCGGCGTCCGACGCTGATCTCGCGGCAGCGGTTCGCGCGTTCGGGATTGCACTGCTGCCGGCGATTGGTGCCCACCTCGCGTTCGGCATGCCCGATGGCGCGCTGCGCACGACGGGCCGGCGCGTGATCGTCGTCATGCTGTACGTCGCGGCACTCAGTGTGGGCGCGTTGGCGTTCTCGGACCGACCCGACCTCGACTTCGCACCATTGGTCGGTCTTGCTTCCGTGGCCGTGCTGACGTCGGCGATCGCATTCATCGCCAGGGGACAGCGCGCACCGATGGCCGAGCGCTCGCGCTTCCAGTGGCCGGCGTGGGGTGTGACCGTCGCAGCAGCCGTCGGCCTCGGCGCGGTGGTGCTCAACGCGTTGGTCGACTGGCCCGAGTCGCTCGAAGCGATCGCGGTTGGCGCGACTGCGCTCGTACCCTTCTCGATCGCCATCGCCGCCGCGAGGGACGTGCCGGTGCGCATCGACCGTCTGCTCGTGCACACGATCACCCTCGCCGGACTGTTCGGTTTGGTCGGCGTGTCGTACCTCGTTGTGGTGCTCGGTCTGGGTCGCGATCCAAACGAAGACGAGCGTTCGTTGTTGGGGCTCTCGATGCTCGCAGCAGCCCTCGCAGCATTGCTCTGGGTTCCGACGCGCGAACGGCTCGACGACTTCGCGACTCGAAGGGTCTACGGCGAGCGTCACGCGCCCGACGAGGTGTTGCGTACGTTCGGGAGTCGTCTCACGCGCGCCTTGCCGCTCGACGAGCTGTTGCTCCAGCTCGCGGAGTCGCTGAAGGCGACGATGGCGCTCGAGCGCGCCGAGGTTTGGACTCAGGCCGCGTCCGGGAAGCTCGAGCGCGCCGTGTCGGTGCCCGACCGCGGCCCGGCCGAGCTCGCGCTCGGCGCAGAGGAAGAGACGGTGGTCGCGCGCGCGGGCGTGTCGGGTCCGGCATGGGCACGCGTGTGGCTCCCGTCCTTGGTCGCCGGTGGGTCCGAGGAAGCGGTGATGCGCGTCGCGCCGATCACCAACTCGGGGGAGCTGCTCGGGCTGATGGTGGTACGCCGACCCGATGGTGCGCCCCCATTCGGTGAGGACGACGACCAGGCGCTCACCGAGCTCGCTCGCCAGGTGGGGCTCGCCCTGCACAACGTCACGCTCGACTCGGCGTTGCAGGAGTCGCTCGACGAGGTGCGCCGACAGGCCGATGAGATCAGGGCCTCGCGCGCCCGCATCGTGCAGGCGGGCGACGCGCAGCGGCGCGCCATCGAGCGAGATCTGCACGATGGCGCACAGCAACACCTCGTCGCGCTCGCCGTGAGTGTGCGGCTGGCCCGAACGGTGGCCGACAGCGATCCAGAGCAGGCGAAAGTGATGATGGAGCAGATCGGCATCGACCTTCAGGACGCGGTGCAGGAGCTGCGCAGACTCGCGCACGGCATCTACCCGCCGCTGCTCGCAGAGCGCGGGCTCGGCGAAGCGCTGTCGGCCGCGGCGGGACGTGCGGCGCTGCCCACGGAGATCCGAGCCGACGGCATCGGGCGCTTCGCCCAGCCGATCGAGGCCGCGTTGTACTTCTGCGTGCTCGAAGCGCTGCAGAACGCGGGCAAGCACGCGGGTGACGGCGCGGAAGCGACGGTCACGGTTCGCGAGGACGAAGGCGCGCTGCTGTTCGAGGTGGCCGACGACGGCGCCGGCTTCGACCTCTCGTCGGGTGCACAGCAGGGGCACGGGTTCGTGAACATGAACGACCGGGTGGGAGCCATCGGCGGAACCGTGACGGTCGACTCGGCGCCGTCGAAGGGCACGCGCATCTCGGGTCGCATCCCGATCACGGGGACGACCGTCAGGACCAGTGACCGTCCCAGGTTTCGAGGATGACCTGGGGGCCGAACTCCTCCTTGTTCACGTACCGCGCCGCGCCACAGTCCTTGGCGTCGGCGGGGAGGTCGGCGGCTTGATACGTGGAGAGCAGCATCACGACCGCGCCGGGGTGCGCCGTCATGATCCGGCGGGTGGCCTCGATGCCATTGATGCCCGGCAGGTTGATGTCCATCAGCACGAGGCCGGGGGAGAGCTCATCGGCCATCTCAACGGCTTGCTCGCCGCTCTCGGCCTCGGCGACGACGTCAAAGCCCGGAGTGGCGGTGACCACCGCGCGTGCGGCGCGTCGGAACGGCGCTTGGTCGTCCACGATCAGCACCGCGACAGGGTCCGCCATCACGCAGTCGCTCGCTGCGCCGCAGGGTACCTACGCCGCGGCCGCTCGCTCTCAGTGGCCACGACTGATTCTCCCACCGATACGTCGAACTGGCCCAGGGTGCCCGCACCGACCCGGGGGTGGGGCCAGCATCACCCTGAGAGAAAGAGGAGGACGGCCTTGACGCGACGATGCACGTCGGGCTCCTCGGACAGGCCGAGCTTGGAGAACACCGAGTTGATGTGCTTCTCCACCGCGCGCTCCGAGAGCCCGAGCGCGCCCGCCACGCCGGCGTTGTTCCGCCCCTCGGCCATCGCGCCGAGCACCTCGCGCTCGCGGGGCGTCAGCTGCTCCAGCGGGGAGTCGCGGTGCCGAGAGCGGGCCTCCACGAGGCTCTCGATGACCTTGGGGTCGATGAACGAACCGCCGGTCGCGACCTCGCGGATCGCGCGCACAAGCTGGTCGATGTCGGAGACGCGTTCCTTCAGCAGGTAGCCGCGGCGTGCGGAGCCGTGCTCGAGCAACGCCAGCGCGTAGCCCGGCTCGACGAACTGGCTCAGCACCACGACGCCGACGTCGGGGTGCGAGGCGTGCAGGGCGTCGGCGGCCCGGATGCCCTCGTCGGTGCCGGTTGGTGGCATCCGGATGTCGGTGAGCACCACGTCGGGCACGAGCTCGGCGACGGCCGCGAGCAGCGTCTCGTAGTCCTCGCACGCGCCGACGACCTCGACATCGGGCTCGGTGTCGAGCAGACGGACGACCCCCTCACGCACGAGGTAGCTGTCCTCCGCCACCACCACACGGATGGGCATTTCCGGAGGCTACCGACCGCGGCGCAGGCACCGTGCGCCGCAGGTAGCCGTTCGCCGAAGTGGAGCGGAGCGGCCCGGCGCGAAGCGCCGAGAGCGGGAAGAGTGGGACGCTAGCGTTCACGCCCGTGAAGGCACTTCGTCTCGTCGCGGTCTCGTTCGTCGTCGCCGGCTCGGTGCTCGTCTGTGCCGGGACCGCCAGCGCGGGTTCGAGCGAGGGGATCCGCAACTACGAGGTCGAGATCAAGATCGAACCCACCGGCGCACTGCTGATCACCGAGACGATCGACTACGACTTCGGCGACTTCGCCGTCGACCGTCACGGAATCTTCCGCGACATCCCGGTGCGCTTCGACTACCCGAAGAAGGACAACACCGACCGGGTCTACGAGATCGAGGTTGTCTCGGTCTCAGGGTCGGAGGGGACACCCGACCAGTACGAGACCTCCGAGTTCACCGAGGGCAGCGTCGGGTTCTTCGAGATCAAGATCGGCGACGCCAACACGACGATCGAAGGCGAGCACACCTACGAGATCGTGTACCGGGTCAAGGGTGCACTCAACGGGTTCAGGGACCACGACGAGCTCTACTGGAATGCGATCGGCGACCAGTGGGGGGTGATCGTCGATCACGCCGTGGCCACGGTCGACGCACCCGCCGACATCACGGCGATTCGTTGCTTCCAAGGCGCGTACAGCTCGACGGCGGAGTGCGAGCGGTCCTCCAGCGACGGCTCGACGGCGTCGTTCGCCGAGACCGACCTGTTCCCGTTCAACGCGATGACCGTGGTGATCGCACTTCCGAAGGGCGCGGTTCCGAACCCGAACAAGCAGCGGATCTTCGAAGAACGGTGGACGGTCGGGAAGGCGTTCGACCTCACGCCCACCACGGGCGGCCTCGCCGGTGGTCTGTTCCTGGCCGGCGTCGGTGGCTACGTGCTCGCGTTCCAGCGCTTCGGGCGCGATCGCCGCTACAAGGGCGGCGCCGTCGACCACGCCTTCGGCACCGAGGGCGGTCCCGACGAGGTCACCCCGTTGTTCGGTGCCGACGCGGAGACCCCGGTGGAGTTTGTGCCGCTCGACGACCTGGGGCCCGGGCAGGTCGGGACGCTCGTCGACTTCCATGCCAACCCGCTCGACGTCACCGCGACCATCGTCGACCTCGCGGTGCGCAAGTACCTCCTGATCGAAGAGGTACCCACCGAGTCGAAGTGGCTCAAGAACGACTGGAAGCTCACGCGACTCAAGAAGTCCGATGAGGACCTCAAAGACTACGAGAAAGCGCTCCTGCAGGGTCTCTTCCAGGGGCGCGACGACGGCGACGTCGAGCTCTCGGAGCTCAAGTACAAGTTCGCGGCCCGCATGCAGAAGGTGCAGGCCGCGCTGGACAAGGATGCCAAGGACCAGGGCTGGTTCATCAAGGACCCGAGCAAGGCGTGCGTGAGCATCGGCTGCCTCGGGATGGTGGTCGAGCTTGTCGGCATCGCGGTCACCGGGGTGCTGGCAGCCTTCACCAACCTGGGGTTGCTCGGGATCCCGATCATCATCCTCGGACTCATCATCATGTTCAGTGGCGCCTGGGCACCGGCGCGCAGCGCGAAGGGGTCGGCGATCCTGCGCCGTGTGCACGGCTTCCGTCGGTTCATCGAGGAGTCCGAGAAGCCGCGCGCAGAGTTCGCCGAGAAGAAAAACCTCTTCTCTGAGTACCTCCCGTACGCCATCGTGTTCGGCGCGGTCGACAAGTGGGCCCGCACGTTCCAAGCGCTCGCGGGCGAGCCGCCCGACACGTCGTACTGGTACCGGTCGACCACACCCTTCGAGTACGTAGCGTTCTCGAGTGCCATCAACGGGTTCACCACGACGACCGCGGGCACGCTCACGTCGAGTCCACCCTCCACATCGGGATCCAGCGGGTTCAGCGGCGGTGGTGGCTTCTCCGGTGGTGGCGGTGGCGGCGGCGGCGGAGGCTCCTGGTAATGGCCGGTCCGCTCGCGGGAGTGAAGATCGTCGAGCTGGTTGGCATCGGCCCGGGCCCGTTCGCCGCGATGTTGTTGGCCGACATGGGTGCCGAGGTCGTGCGCGTGCACCGCACGGAGTCGGTGGCGCGGGGCTTCGATCCCGGTGGCGTGCCGGTGCTCGATCGCAATCGCCGCTCTATCGGGGTCGACCTGAAGAACCCCGACGGCATCGAGACCGTGCTGCGACTCGTCGAGCAGGCCGACGCGCTCATCGAGGGGTTCCGTCCCGGCGTCACCGAGCGCCTCGGCGTGGGCCCCGACGATTGCATGGCGCGCAACCCCCGCCTCGTCTACGGCCGCATGACGGGTTGGGGCCAAGACGGCCCGATGGCCAACGCCGCCGGCCACGACATCAACTACATCTCGCTTGCCGGCGCTCTCGCACACTTCGGCCGTGAGGGCCAGAAGCCCACGCCGCCGATCAACCTCATCGGCGACTTCGGTGGGGGCGGCATGTTCCTCGCGTTTGGAACCGTCTGTGGAGTGCTGGAGGCGCGCGGGTCAGGCAAGGGTCAGGTGGTGGACGCGGCCATGGTCGATGGTTCGGCCGTGCTCATGTCGATGATCTGGGGCTTCCGCGTGATGAACGCGTTCGACGAGGAGAACCGCGGCACCAACGTGCTCGACACCGGCTGCCCGTTCTACGACTCGTACGAGACCAAGGACGGCAAGCTCATCTCGCTCGGTTCACTCGAACCGCAGTTCTACGCCGAGCTGATGGAGAAGACGGGCCTCGCATCCGAGGATCTCGGCGAGCAGATGGACCGCGACAAGTGGCCGAAGCTCCGCGAACGGTTCACCGAGCTGTTCAAGACCAAGACGCGCGACGAGTGGAACGCGATCCTCGAAGGCAGCGACGCGTGCTACTCGCCAGTGCTCACCATGACGGAGGCTGCGCAGCACCCGCACATCAAGGCGCGCGACACCGTCGTCGACTTCGAGGGGATCCTCCAGCCCGCACCGGCGCCGCGCTTCTCGCGCACAAAACCCGAGATCACCCGGAGTGCGGCGAAACCCGGGGAGCACACCGACGAGGTGCTCACCGAGTGGGGCTTCACCGGAGACGAGCTCGCCAAGCTCCGGGACGCCGGGGCGATCGCCTGAACCGCTCGTCAAGCGCGAGTTCGGTTCAAACTCCTCTTGACGCTGATCGAAAGCGGCGTGTCACGCCGCGCTGCTATGGGGTGGCGCCCGTAGGGACCAGGTGCTGTCGGTGTTGTCGATGACCTCGTAGCCGCGGTGGGTGATGAGGTCGTGGTGTTCGGGGCACACGTCGCCGAGGACCCGGTAGCTGGTGATTCGGTTGTCGGCGTAGCCGAGGGTGTGGTGGCGTTCGGTGGCGCGAGTGTGGTCGCAGTCGCGGATCTTGCAGACGCCGCCGTCACGTTCGTCGATGGCGATTTTCAACGCCTTGGGGACGTGACGGGTCGTGCTCACGACGCTCTGGACGTCGACACCGTCGGTGATCACCAGCTCCAATAAGCCGTGCGACAGCACCTCTCGGGCGTAGTCGACGGGGACGGGCCCGACGCCGGGGATCTCGCAGACGTCTTCGACCCCGTCGGCGGGACGGTCGAGGAGCTTGTCGAGGCCGACGCGTACGCGCACCACGGGCTTCGTGCTCGCCGGGACCTGCGCGCCGCGGGCCAGGGCGACGAGCGCGTCGAATCTGTACGCGGCCAGGGGTTGGTGCTCTCCCGTCTTCCGGGCGGCTTCGAAGGCTGCGCGGGCGAGTGGTTCGAGTGCTTCGAAGAGATCGGTGACCTCTTCGGTAGGACCCGAGAACGAGCCGTGGGTCGCGAAGCCGCGGGCCCAGCCGGCCAGGTGGCGTTCGTCGCGGGCGATCTTGCGGAGACGGTCCTCGTCGGACGCTGCCGTCACCACACGTTCCTTTGCTGCTCGAAGCTCCCGGAAGCCACGCTTGGTGGCTCGCAGCATCCGGCCTTCTGATGCAGGGTCGACCGACGCGGCTGCGGTGACCTGCGCCGCCTGCGCCAATGACACTTCCCCGGCGCGCAGCTTCTCGGCAGTTGTCGGGAGGTCGACCAGGCGATCGGCGGTGGTGAGCGTCTCGCGGGCGGCGTGCTCCGACGTACCGGTCACGTTGGCGAACCACTGCTCCGGCGACACCGCGTGTGATGCGTTGCGCCAGGCGCCGGTGTCGACCGCGCGCTTGGCATGCAGCATCGTAATCGTCTGGGCGATCTTGACGATGTCGGCACTGACCTGCGCACACGAGACCGCGTCCGCGCCTGCGTAGCAATCGGCATCAAGTGTCGCCGAGTACTCCTGCAGTCCGTCGCGGATGTCGACCAACGCGCTCATGACGTGCAGCATGGCAGGGGGGTGTGACAGTCAAGCCGCCTGTCAAGGAGAAATCTTGAGAAATCTCGAAAATCTCAAAGAAGATCTTCGACGTGAGCATTTGCGGCGCGAGCGTTCACTCTCGGCGTGGACACTCCGGAGCAAGTGCGCGCATCGTCAACGCGAACGCGCACCCTCCACGAGCTCCCTCACCGCGAGCAACATCGCGTCGCGCGCATCGGGAGCGTCCGCGACCACCGTGATGTGTCCCAACTTCCGCCCTGCACGCGGTTTCTTCTGGTAATCGTGGAGCACTGCGGCGCCGACGCGCGCAACCGCGGCAGCGTCGGACATCGTGCCGATGCAGTTGACCATCCCCGCGTACCCGCGCGCCTCTGTGGAGCCGAGGGGCATGCCGAGGATGGCGCGAAGGTGGTTCTCGAATTGGCTGGTGTCGGCGCCTTCGATGGTCCAATGGCCGGAGTTGTGCACTCGGGGCGCCAGCTCGTTCGCCAGGAGTCGACCGTCGTGCTCGAAGAGCTCGACCGCGAGCACGCCGACATATTCGAGGTCGTCGAGCAGGCGGTGGGCGATCGACTCGCCAGCAGCCTGGAGTGCCGGCGCCAGATCGGGCGCCGGCGCCCTGCTCTCGCGCAGGATCCCGTCCGCGTGCACGTTCTGGACGAGGGGATAGCACCGCGAGTCGCCGTCGAGGCCGCGCACAGCCAAGACGGAGAGCTCGCGCGTGAACGGGATGCGCCCTTCGAGGATCAGCGGCACGCCGCCGAGTGAGCCCCATGCCGCATCGACGTCGACCGCGTCGTTCAGTGCAAGTTGGCCCTTGCCGTCGTAGCCGCCGCGGCGCGTCTTGAGGATCGCCGGGAGGCCGATCTCGCGCACCGCCGCGTCGAGCCCGGCGCGGTCATCGATCGCCGCGTGCGGCGCCACCTCGATCCCGAGGCGTTCGAAGGTCTGCTTCTCGACCAGCCGGTCCTGGGCCACGTCGAGTGCCCGCGGGTCGGGGCGCACCGGCGCGTGCTTCGCGGCGGCGCGAGCGGCGTCGGCAGGTACGCCCTCCCACTCGTAGGTGACGACGGTCGCGCCCCGCGCCACCTCATGGACCGCGGCGAGGTCACCGAGCTCGCCGACGACGAGGGGGCCGAGCGATCCGGCGGTGGCGTCGGCCGCCGGGTCCAGGAAACGGAAATCGATTCCGATCGGCTGGCCCGCGAGCGCGAGCATTCGACCCAGCTGTCCGCCTCCGAGCACCGAAACGACCGGGGTTTCCACGGAGGTCGTTGCTATCATGGGAATCGCGACAGCGCCGTCGCCGAGGCCCACCCCCGGTCCCATCACGAGCGAGGACGCTGTGCAGCACTCCACCGGCTTCGGCCGGTCCCACACCATGCTCTCTGGCTTGCGACTCCCGCCGTTCAGCGCGCTCCCACCCGCCAGCGGCCTCTACGACCCGCGGTTCGAGCACGACGCCTGCGGCGTGTCGTTCGTGGTGGACATGACCGGCGCGAAGAGCCGCGACATCGTCGACACCGCGCTCGGTGCGCTCTGCAACCTCGACCACCGCGGCGCCTCGGGAGCCGAGGTGAACACTGGCGACGGTGCCGGGATCCTGGTCCAGGTGCCCGACGCCTTCCTGCGCGCCGTGACCCCGTTCGAGCTGCCGCCTGCCGGCGCCTACGGGGTGGGGTTGGCGTTCCTCCCAGCCGACGACGCCGACGCCGAGAAGACGCGCGCCGCGGTCGAGGACCTGGCTGCGGAGGAACGCCTGCAGGTCATCGGGTGGCGCGTGGTTCCGACCGACGACTCGATGATCGGGCCCACCGCGCGCGACGTCATGCCCAGCTTCTGGCATTGCTTCGTGACCGACCGCGACGGGTCGGTCGGCATCGACCTCGACCGCAAGCTGTTCGTGCTGCGCAAGCGGACCGAGCACGAGATCGGCGATGGTCGCTCCGCCTATTTCCCGTCGTTGTCGAGCCGCACGCTCGTCTACAAGGGGATGCTCACGACACCGCAGTTGGCTGGCTTCTTCCCCGAGCTCGGCGACGAACGCATCGAGTCGGCACTCGCGCTGGTGCACAGCCGCTTCTCCACCAACACCTTCCCTTCGTGGCCGCTCGCGCACCCGTACCGCTACCTCGCGCACAACGGCGAGATCAACACACTGCAGGGGAACCGAAACTGGATGCGGGCCCGAGAGGCGCTCATGGCGACGCCGTTGATGCCGGGCCTCGAGCGCTCCTTCCCGGTCATCACTGACGGGGCGTCCGACACCGCCAGCTTCGACGAGTGCTTGGAGCTGCTGCACCTCGGCGGGCGACCCCTCGCGCATGCCGTGCTCATGATGATCCCTGAGGCGTGGGAGAACCACGCCACGATGACCCCGGCCCGGCGCGCGTTCTACCGGTACCACGCGTCGTTGATGGAGCCGTGGGACGGCCCCGCGTCGATCGCGTTCACCGACGGCACGGTGATCGGCGCCGTGCTGGACCGCAACGGATTGCGCCCGAGCCGCTATTGGGTGACCGACGACAGCCGCGTGATCATGGCAAGCGAGACCGGCGTCGTCGACGTCGATCCCGCCCGCGTGGTCAAGAAGGGTCGCCTCCAGCCGGGGCGCATGTTCCTGGTCGACACTTCCTTGGGGCGCATCGTCGACGACGAAGAGATCAAGGCCGACCTCGCGGCGGAGCATCCGTATGAGGAGTGGCTCGAGCAGGGGCTCGTGCATCTCGAAGATCTCCCCGACCGCGAGCACATCGTGTACTCGCATCAATCTGTGCTCCGGCGCCAGGAGACGTTCGGGTACACCCACGAAGAGCTGAAGCTGCTCGTTGCGCCGATGGCGAAGACGGGTGCGGAGGCAATCGGCTCGATGGGCACCGACACGCCGGTCGCCGTGCTCTCCGAGCGTTCGCGGATGCTGTTCGACTACTTCCAACAGCTGTTCGCGCAGGTCACGAACCCACCGCTCGATGCCATCCGCGAGGAGCTGGTGACGTCGCTGTCGTCGACAGTGGGCGCCGAGGGCAACCTGCTCGACCCCCGACCCGAGTCATGTCACCAGATCGCGCTGCCTTTCCCGATCCTGGACAACGACGAGCTGGCCAAGCTCATCCACATCAACGATGACGGGGAGTGGCCGGAGTTCGCGGCGCGGGTCATCTCGGGCCTGTACCCGGTTGCGGGTGGTGGTGCCGCGCTCCGCGAGGCGCTCGACCGTGTGCGCTCGGAAGCGTCGGCGGCGATCGCCGAGGGTGTCACGATCCTCGTGCTCTCGGACCGCGACTCCGATCGCGAGCTGGCACCGATTCCATCGCTGTTGCTCGTCTCCTCGGTCCATCACCACCTCATCCGTGAGCGCACGCGCACGCAGGTCGCCCTCGTCGCAGAGTCGGGCGATGCGCGCGAGGTGCACCACATGGCGCTGCTCACTGGCTACGGGGCCGGTGCCATCAACCCGTACCTGGCCTTCGAGTCGGTTGAGGATCTCATCGCGCAGGACCTGAACGGGCTCGGCGGTATGGATCCGCACACGGCGATCAAGAACTACATCAAGGCTGCGGGCAAGGGTGTGCTCAAGGTGATGTCGAAGATGGGCATCTCCACGATCGCGTCGTATCGCGGCGCGCAGGTGTTCGAAGCGATCGGCCTCGGCTACGACCTCGTCGACGAGTACTTCACCGGGACCGTCTCACGCCTTGGCGGCATCGGGCTGGACCAGCTTGCCGAGGAGGTTGCTCGTCGGCACCGGCGCGCGTACCCGCCGCGGCCAGAAGAGCTGGCTCACCGTGACCTCGACCTCGGCGGCGAGTACCAGTGGCGTCGGGAAGGAGAGTTCCACCTCTTCAACCCCGACACCGTCTTCAAGCTCCAGCACGCGACGCGAGCAAAGCGCTATGACGTCTACAAGGACTACACGCGCCTGGTGGACGATCAGTCCAAGCGTCTTGCGACGCTGCGCGGCTTGTTCACCCTCCGTGAGGGAGTGCGCCCGCCGGTGCCGATCGAGGAAGTCGAGCCGGCGAACGAGATCATGAAGCGCTTCGCCACTGGCGCGATGTCGTACGGGTCGATCTCGAAAGAGGCGCACGAGAACCTGGCGATCGCCATGAACCGCATCGGCGGGAAGTCGAACACCGGCGAGGGCGGTGAGGACGCCGACCGCTACGTCACCGACCCCAACGGCGACCAGCGGCGTTCAGCGATCCACCAGGTGGCGTCGGGCCGCTTCGGTGTGACGTCGGAGTATCTCGTCAACGCCGACGACCTCCAGATCAAGATGGCCCAGGGTGCGAAGCCGGGTGAAGGCGGCCAGCTCCCCGGCCACAAGGTGTACCCGTGGATCGCGCGCACGCGGTACTCGACGCCCGGCGTAGGGCTCATCAGCCCGCCGCCGCACCACGACATCTACTCCATCGAGGACATCAAGCAGCTCATCCACGATCTGAAGAACTCCAACCCCGAGGCGCGTGTAAACGTGAAGCTCGTTGCCCAGGTGGGTGTGGGCACGGTCGCGGCCGGAGTGGCGAAGGCGCACAGCGACGTCGTGCTCATCTCGGGACACGACGGCGGCACGGGCGCGTCGCCGCTCACGTCGATCAAGCATGCCGGTGCGCCCTGGGAGCTCGGCCTGGCCGAGACCCAGCAGACGCTCATGCGCAACGGTCTGCGCGACCGGATCGTGGTCCAGGTCGACGGGCAGCTGAAGACCGGGCGCGACGTGATCATCGCCGCGCTGCTCGGTGGTGAAGAGTTCGGCTTCGCCACCGCGCCGTTGGTGGTGAGTGGCTGCGTGATGATGCGCGTATGTCATCTCGACACGTGCCCGGTCGGGATCGCCACGCAGAACCCGGAGCTCCGAAAGCGGTTCACGGGTAAGCCCGAGTTCGTCGTGAACTTCTTCGAGTTCATCGCCGAAGAGGTGCGTGAGCACCTCGCGGCGCTCGGTTTCCGCTCGGTCGCCGAGGCGATCGGCCACACCGAGGTCCTCGACGTGAAGGACGCGATCGACCATTGGAAAGCTGACGGCCTCGACCTCTCACCGATCCTTGTCGAAGCCGAGAATCCGTATGAGGGGCAGACTCGCTACTGCGTTCGCGGGCAGGACCACGGGCTCGAGCGCGCGCTCGACCAGCAGCTGATCGAGCTCGCCCAGCCGGCACTCACCAGCGGTCAGCCGGTGGAGATCGAGCTCCCGGTCCGCAACACGAACCGCACGGTGGGCACGCTCCTCGGGTCGGAGGTCACGAGGCGCTGGGGCGGTGAGGGGCTGCCCGACAACACGATTCGTATCCATCTGCGCGGGTCGGCCGGCCAGAGCTTCGGGACGTTCGTTCCCCGGGGGATCACGCTGCGCCTCGAGGGTGACGCCAACGACTACACCGCGAAGGGGTTGTCCGGTGGGATCGTGATCGTGCACCCCGACCGCGAAGCGCTCTTCGCCGCCGAAGACAACATCGTCGCCGGCAACGTGGTGCTGTACGGCGCGACGTCGGGCGAGGCGTACTTCCGCGGCATGGTGGGGGAGCGGTTCTGTGTGCGCAACTCGGGCGCGACCGCGGTCGTCGAAGGCGTGGGAGACCATGGCTGCGAGTACATGACGGGTGGTCGTGTGGTCGTGCTGGGTCCGACGGGGCGCAACTTCGCCGCCGGGATGTCCGGCGGGATCGCGTACGTGTACGACCCCGACGATCGCTTCCCAGCGCTCGTCAACTACGAGATGGTCGAGCTCGAGCCGCTCACCGACGACGAACGCGAGTGGCTGCGCGTGACCGTCGAGCGCCACCGCGAGCTGACCGGCTCCGACGTCGCTGACCGTCTGCTGGCGCAGTGGGAGAGCGAGGTCGAGTCGTTCCGCAAGGTTATGCCGCAGGACTACAAGCGAGTGCTCAACGTCATGACGGAGGCCGCCGAGTCGGGATTCTCCGAGGACGAGACGCTCGCCCGGGTGATGGAAGCCGCGCATGGGTGATCCAAGACATGGGTGACGTGGCGGGCTTCATCAAGTGGGGCCGGATCACGCCCATGCGGCGTCGGGTCGACGTGCGACTGAACGATTGGCACGAGGTGTACGAGCCGTTTTCGCCCGAAGAGCTCGCGAAGCAGGCCGGTCGGTGCATGGACTGCGGTATCCCGTTCTGCAACAACGGGTGCCCGCTCGGCAACCTGATCCCCGACTGGAACGACCTCGTGTACCGCGACCACTGGCGCGACGCGATCGAGCGGCTGCATGCCACGAACAACTTCCCCGAGTTCACCGGTCGCTTGTGCCCGGCGCCGTGCGAGACGTCGTGCGTGCTCGGGATCAATCAGGACCCGGTCACGATCAAGCAGGTCGAGGTGGAGATCGTCGATCGCGCATGGGGCGAGGGCTGGATCGAGCCCGTCACGCCGTCGGTTCGAACCGGCAAGCGCGTGGCGGTTGTCGGGTCGGGTCCGGCCGGGCTCGCAGCTGCACAGCAGCTGACGCGCGCGGGGCACGACGTGGTGGTGTTCGAGCGCGCCGACCGTGTCGGCGGGTTGCTCCGCTACGGCATCCCCGAGTTCAAGCTCGAGAAGCGGCACCTCGACCGGCGCCTCGACCAGATGCGAGCCGAGGGCACGGAGTTCCGAGCCAACGCCAACGTCGGTGCCGATGGTGTGGGCGGAGTGCCGCTGAGCGAGTTGCAGGAGTTCGACGCGACGGTGCTCGCGGGCGGGGCGACGGCCTGGCGCGACCTGCCGATTCCGGGGCGAGACCTCGGCGGCATCCACCAGGCGATGGAGTTCCTGCCGATCGGCAACCGCGTGCAACAGGGCGACCTCGCCGAGCCCACGATCACGGCCGCGGGCAAGCACGCGGTGATCATCGGTGGCGGCGACACCGGTGCCGACTGTCTGGGCACGGTGCACCGTCAGGGTGCGCGCTCAGTGCACCAGTTCGAGATCCTGCCGCGCCCACCAGAGACCAGGGCTCCCACCAACCCGTGGCCCACGTGGTCAAACATCTTCCGTGTGTCATCGGCCCATGAAGAGGGTGGTGACCGCGTCTACAGCGTGAACACAGAGCGGTTCGAGGGCGATGAGCACGGGAACGTGCGCGCGTTGGTGGCGCATGAGGTCGAGATGGTCGACGGCCGCTTCGACAAGATCGAGGGCACTGACTTCGAGCTTCCGTGCGAGCTGGTGCTCCTGGCGATGGGGTTCGTCGGCCCCGAGCGAGCAGGTCTGCTCGATGGTCTCGGCGTCGACCTCGACGAGCGGGGCAATGTGGCCCGCGACGCGTCGTTCATGACGAGCATCTCGGGCGTGTTCGCGTGTGGCGACATGGGCCGCGGTCAGAGCCTGATCGTTTGGGCAATCGCCGAAGGGCGGTCGTGCGCGGCCGGTGTCGATCGCTTTCTCGCCGGGGAGACCTTGCTGCCGGCGCCGATCGAGCCGAGCGCGCGTCCGCTCCTATAGCGCACCGCCGATGACGAGGAGCGGACGGGAGTCGTAGCCGAGGACGGCGGCGACCAGGCGCTTGATCGTCCCCGACCGTTCGCGTTCGTACGCGCGAACCGCGCGGTTGTAGCTCTTCTCATCGGCGATGAGATCCTCGGGAAAGGCCGCGTGGAAGGCCAAGACTGCGGCCGTCACGGTTTCGTTTGCGCTGAGCCGATCCGACCCGTCGATATTGGCTTCCAGTCTGCGGGCCAGCGCTTCGAGCTCGTTCGCCGTCTCGGCTTCCCTCCCGGCGTCGCTGTGCGCCGGCCCCTTGAGTGCCAGGGTGAACCAGCGGCCGAGGACGGTGTCGAGGTCCTGGGTCACGGCGCGCTCACCGGCGCCAGCGTCGTCCATCACCGAGGCCAAGGCTCGGAGAGCCTCGTAGCGCGGCTTGAGCGAGGACCGGAGCGGGGTCCAGCGCGCATCCACCTGGTCGCGCGCATCACCGATCTTGGGACCGATCAGCGCACCGGCAGCGATCACGGCGAGGACCGCCACGACGGCGACGATCACGAGCCAGCGCACGCGTCGCCTCATCGGAGGTTCGACCTTATCGGCGCGGGCGGCGCGATCCGTTGATGCTTACCAACGTGGCGACGCGCGTCGCGCTACGTGGCGTGCGTCACCCACCCGATCCTGGCGCAAGTGTGTACGTGCCCTGATATTCACCTTGAGAGAACGATTTCTCCGCGGTCCCCGACGAGCCGAAGCGACCCGGCAGGTCAGCGGGAGTGAACACCTCCGTCGTGCCGTCCTGGAACGACTGCGCGGTGCTGGAGCTCGCGCAGTCCGCGACGCCGGCCTCGGTGACCTGGAAGTTGGTCGCGCTGAAGCTTAGGGCAAAGTTGCGGTTCGGATCGTCGTCGTACCCGGCTGAGCCGGTCGCCGAACCGGAGATCTGGACGGTGAAGGTCGCCGCGGTGCGGTGATCCGCGATCTTTTGTCCACTGCTCAAGTCATAGCAGCCGCCATCGAACTCGACGGTTCCCGTACCGGTCCCGCTGATCGAGGTGCCATCGACCTTGAACGTCCCCCTCCATTGGACTCTCGTCGTGCTGTCCTGTGAGCCGCGGACGTTCTGGGCCTGGGCGTCGACGAACAGCTGCCACACCGTCGGTCCCTCGATACCACCGGGCGGGTAGATCGGCGTCTTGGAAACGACGACCACGATGATCGTGGTCGGGTCGAATCCCGGCCACTTCGGCCCGCGGTAGATGGGATCGCCGATCTTGGTGGGTTCGAGCAATGGGTTGCCGCACCGGCAGCGGGCCACGAGCTTGCCGTACTCGTCCACGAGCACGGCGGTGCCGGCTTGGAGCACGGATTGCAGGGGAACGGCGCGGCCGTTGACGAACGTGTGGTTCGTGACGCGCGTGTCGTACTGGAGCACGGTCGGGATGAGACTCCGGACATACGTAGGGATGTCGCTGACCGAGATCCCGACGACACGCGCCCACTCGCGTCCCTGCGCCGAGTTGGCGGGATCGACGAGGAACGAGATGAGCTGCTCGCGATCGCACAGCCTGTTGTCGCCGGTGCCTCCGAACGGCGTGTTCCCCGGTGGCGGCGGCACGATGGTGTTCGGCGGGGTCGCGGCCGAGTCAGGCGAGAGCGGCGGGGTGAACGGGTCGTCGCTCACTGCCGCGATCGGCTCGAGCTTGATGGTTCGCTCTTTGGTGCCCTGCGCTTCGTCGCCCCCGCCGGACACCAGCACGGCGCCGCCGGCGCCGAGCAGGAGCGCGATGATGGCGACGATCGCGATCAGCTGGTTGCGGTTCGGTCCCTCATCCGTCGTCGGCCCGCTTCCGGACGGCGGTCCCGACGGTGGACCCTTGGGCGGTCCCCCCGCGGATGGACCCTTCGGCGGCCCCGAGGGCGGGCCCTTCGGTGGCCCGGACGGCGGCGGCCCACTCGGCGTGGTGCTCATCGCAGTTCCCCGCCCCGTCCGGTCATCGCCCGCCCCCCGCGCTGTCGGCCGTAGCCTAGAACCCCACCGCTTCGAAGCTCAATCGCTGCCGAATGCTTCGCGGACTCGCTTCAGGGCGTGTTCGGCGTCGGACGCGTAGTGTCTCGCCCGTGAGCGACGGGGAGTTCACGGCGACGCACCAGGCGCCAGACGCGGGGCTCGAGACGTGGAACGCGCCGGATCCCGCCCAGAAGCCGGACAATCGGATCGAAGCTGCCCTCCCGGTGCACGTGCTCGAAGAGACAACCGGCTGGGCACACGTCCGGTGCAGCAATGGCTGGGAGACCTGGGTCGACGCCGCCAAGCTCGTCGCGCTGGCGACACCAGGCTTCGTGCCCACCCACCAAGTGGTCGCGGCGGGGGTGGATGCGCGCGCGCGGCCCGATATGGAGGAACCGGTCGCAGCGCGACTCGACGGCGGGCTGCCCGTGTCGATCGCCAACACCTGGGGCGGCTGGATGAAGGTGCACTTCGAGAACGGCTGGGAGACTTGGGTCGACCAACGTGGTCTCACCGCCGGTATCGCATCGGCAGTGGCCGGGGTCACCTCGGCGTCGCCGCTCGCGATGTGGCTGCCGATCATTGGTGCCGCGGTCGCGATCCTGGGCGGGTTCCTCGATTGGTTCCCGCAAACGTCGGCGTGGGACCTCGGGTTCGTCGGTCTGTTCACCCACGAGGGTCAGGACCTCGCCAGCAACGACTTCAGCGGCGGACTGGTGCTGCTCCTGAGCGCGGGCGCGGCGCTCCCGCTGCTCACCCGCCGCCCGCTCCCGAGATGGTGGGCGCTCGCAGTCGCCGGGGTCGCGACCAACGTCGCGTTGATGGGCTTCGTCCTCTACTTCGACGTGAAGGTTCCTGGCCTGAGCATCGGCATCGGAATCTTCGTCACGTTGCTCGGTGGCATCGCGATGGCGGTCGGGGCGCTGATAGCGCCGCGCCGCGCAGGCTGAGAGGCCCGTAGACCTACCCGAATGGGTTGCCGCCGGCAACGCCGTGCTCACCGGCCTGAGCTCAGGTGTCAGGAGCTCTTCGTGCCCCTGAAGCTGTAGATGCAGGTACGGCGTTGAAGGCTGTGGGTTTGGGTTCCCTTCACCTCGGTCGGTCGCGGAGCCTGATGGGGGAAGAAATCCCCTGTGAGGGTGAAGGTGATGTCTTCCACCGAGGCCGACAGGTCGAACTTCAGGCGGTTGGAGATGCTGCCGGTGAAGTTGATGCCGTTCACCGTGAGCTCGAGGACCTTGCCCTTGTGGTCGAAGACGACGGTATCCGTGAGGAGCGGATCGCAGTACTGGGGGTCGGGGAGGCTGGCGCCGCCGGCGTACTGGACGTTGAGGGCGTAGGTCCCCGACACGTCGACTCCGGCCGAGGGTGGCTGGGAGCCATCAGCCGAGCCGTCGTCCTTGGTCGCACCCGGGTTCGAGCCTTGCCTCCCGGAGTTGTCGTCCTGCTGTTGCAGACGTCCGAGGAGTTCTTTCGGGTCCACGGCGGTCGCGACCTCACCGTCTGCCGGTTCGTCGTCGGCGAAGAAGGACTGCCAGATCAAGGCGGCAATTGCGACGCCGATCAGCGCGAGCAGGATCAACAGAAACTCGAAGGCGCTCGTGATCGGATGGTCGTGGTACACCACTCCGAAGGCGCGCTTGCCCAGGGCCTGTTGTGCCGTGTTCAGCTCGTCAGCGGCATCAAGGGCAGCGCGCTGTGCCTCTGGCTGCTTGCGCTCGTACTCGCTGACCGCTTCCGCGTGGTCGGACGCGCGGATCGCGTCGCCAAGAGGATCCGAATCGCCAAATCCCATGTGGCGGCCCTAGTCGGGCATGGGTCCCTTGCCCGTGGCGGGCGCCTTCGCGTCGGGCATCGGGCCGGCACCGCTCGAAGGTCCTCCCGCCGTCGCGGGCGTAGGGTCTCCCTTGCGCTGCCGAACCGGACCGAACATCGCCCACAACACGCCCAGGATCACGAAGACCGCGATGATGATGTAGGGCGTGTTGGTGCCCATCGTGACCACCGAGTTGAGCACGAGCAGCACCGCCACTCCGAGGCCACCGAGCAGCCCAGCGAACAATCCGCGGATCGGATATCGCTTCGTTCCGTTCATCAGACCGGCCTCCCCATGGCAGCGAAGAACAGCAACCCCCCGAGACCCACGAAGGCCAGAGAGACGTAGAACGTCGGCGACTTGACCAGCGAGCCGTTGATCTGGACGACGCCTTTCACGACGCACGACGCGCCACCACCCGACGCCGTGATCTCGATCTTGTACTTGCCGAGCAGCGGAGCCAGCCCGCTGAACTGGAAGTGCTCCTTCAGCGGCTCGACGCCATTGCCATCCGGGAGCTCCGCACTGCTCTCGATGTCACCGCCGAAAGCGGGGATCGGGCTGTTCAGGATCTTGACGTCCCACGTTCCGCCGGCGATGCCCGCGTCGACGCCCGCGTAGGTGTACTCGACCCTCCCGTCGACATCGATCTCGAACGGGTCAGCGTCGGTGCCGCCCGCGCCGGGAGCAGCACCGGTGTCGAGTTGCTTGCCCTCGCTGTCGAACGACGTGCCGTCGCCCGAGCATCCCTTTGCGTCCGCGGCCCCCGCCGGCCCGACCATCATCAGCCACGTGCTCAGTACGAAGCCAACGAAACCTGCCACCGCCAGAACTCGTCGCATGTCGCGTCCTCCCCCAAGGTGGACGGGAG
This sequence comes from Acidimicrobiia bacterium, assembly GCA_040881685.1. Classification (NCBI taxonomy): domain Bacteria; kingdom Bacillati; phylum Actinomycetota; class Acidimicrobiia; species Acidimicrobiia bacterium. Next base: position 20,239 of record JBBECS010000015.1, read on the forward strand.
GGTACGAGATCGCACGGTGTTTCGTCCAGGAGGGATCCCGGCCGAGAGTCATGGTCGCCGGGTGGCGGTGTCGGGGGTGGCGTGCGTGTCTCTCGTCCCGGTGCCGTCATCGCCGTGCTCTCTGCGGCCTCGGTCACGGGATGGTGGCTCGGTGACCAACGAAGCGCGGCCACCCCACAGGTGCGCGTCCTCGAGGTGATCGACGGCGACACGATCGTCGTCGCATTCGACGACGGGCACACGGACACCGTTCGGATTCTTGGTGTCGATACTCCTGAGACGCACCACCCGACCAAGGGCGTCGAGTGCTTCGGTCCCGAGGCGGCCGCCTACACGGAGCGTCGGTTGGCGGGAAGGACTATGCGGCTCGAGGGCGATGTAGAACCACGCGACCTGTACGACCGTCGGCTCGCGTATGTGACCGTCGATGGTCACCGCTTTGATGACGAGCTGTTGCGCCGCGGCTTCGCGCGACTGCTGGTGATCGAGCCCAACCGGGCTCACGCTCGTGACTTGCTCGCCGCCGAGCTCGAGGCGCGGCGTGCGCGCCGCGGCCTCTGGGCGGAGTGCGGGAGCGAGTGACTCAGCTCGCGTGGCGACGGACGAGGTCCAGCACGGCCTCGGCGTGACGTTCGACTTTGACCGGACCGATCCCGGGGACCGCGAGCAATGCGTCGCGCGTGGCCGGTTTCACCGATGCCACGGCCTTCAGCGTCGTGTCGTGGAAGATCACGTACGCCGGGACGCCTGATGCGTGCGCGAGGTTGCGTCGCCACTCCACGAGTGCGCCGAAGAGTTCTCCGTCGGGTTCGAGCTCGGCGTCGTCGGTGACCGCGCGGGCGAGCTGGGCCCGAGCCCGAGCGAGACCGCTCGCACCGTTGGCAATCGGCGCGGGCGCGCCCCCTGCTGAGCTTGCCGCCTCGATCGGGCTGAGCCACGGGCTCCGCGCTCGGCGGACGGTTCGGAGCCCCATGGTGCGCTCCTTTGCGTACGACAGGTGCAAGCACTGCTCGGCGCGGGTGAGCGCCACGTACAGCAACCGTCGCTCTTCCGCGCGCTCGGCCGGGGTCTCCGCGTGTGCGATGGGTACGTAGCCACGCTCGAGGCCGGTCACGAACACCGTGTGGAACTCGAGGCCCTTGGCTCGGTGGAACGTGAGCAGCTCGACCGTATCGCCGCCGGGCTCGGGTGCTTCACCGCGGAGGGCGGCGGCGAGATAGGCGACGAAGCCGTCGACGGCTCCCGGCCCCGCCTCGACGGCCAGGTACTCGTGCGCGAGGCGGACCAGCGCGTCGACGTGTTCGCGTTGTTGTTCGGGCGCGTCGACGGCATCGGCCTCAAGGTCGATCACATGCTCCGCGAACGATCGGCTCGGCACGGCTTTGGCCGACTCGCGAAGGCGCTGGAGTGCGCTTGCGACCTCGGGACGCTCCAGGAACCGGGCGTCGCCGCGCACCTGGAACGGGATGCCGGCACGCGTGAGCGCCTCTTCGAACACGGCTGACTGCGCGTTCGTGCGGTAGAGCACCGCCAGCGAGGACCACGCCACGTGTGGACCGTGCGCGGTTCGCAGCGCGTCGGCCACACCTGCGGCCTCGGCGGCGTCATCGTCGTACGCCGTGACGGTGGGCGCGGGGCCGCGCGGCGAGACGGCGCGGCGTGCCGGGCGCGGCCGGCCGGCATCGGCCAGGAGCGCTTCTGCCGCGGCGACGATCTCCGGCGAAGAGCGGTAGTTGCAGTCGAGGCGCACCACATGACCCCCGCCGAACCGGCGCGGGAACTCGGTGAGCTGCGTGGCGTCGGCCCCGGCGAAGGCGTAGATCGCTTGGTCGGGGTCGCCGACCACACACAGATCGTGACGATCGCCGAGCCAGCCGCGCAGGAGCCGGGCCTGCGCCGGCGTGATGTCCTGGAACTCGTCCACGAAGAGGTGCCGGAACCGCCATTGCTGTGTGGCGGCGAACTCGGTGTCTTGCTCGAGTGCATCGGCGCAACCCCACACGAGGTCGTCGAAGTCCACGAGGCGCTTCCGGCGCTTCTCGCGCTCGTAGCTCGCGTAGATGTCGGCGACCTCGCTGGCCGGACGCGGCGTGTCACGACCCGAACGGGTCGCGGCCTCGACGAAGCCGTCGGGCGTCACCAAGCGCGCCTTGGCCCATTCGATCTCACCGGCGAGGTCGCGGGCGGCCACCGCCGCGGCCGCGCCGCGCCCACCTACGAGCGGGACGAGCAACCGCGCCTTGCGCGCCAGGACAACCGGCGTGTCACGACCGCGCTCCCCAGCGCGGCGCCGCAACTGCGCCAGAGCAACCGCATGGATCGTCCCCGCAGTGACCCCCTCGACTCCCAACGTCCGGAGTCGAGTCTGGAGCACGCCCGCAGCCTTGCGAGTGAACGTGACCGCAAGCACATGCTCCGGATCGAGCCCGCCGGTCCGCGCCCGCCAAGCAATCCGCCGCGTGAGCACCCGAGTCTTCCCAGCCCCAGCCCCAGCCAAAATCGCCAAAGGCGCAGCCTCAGAAGTAACCGCCCCCCTCTGCCCCTCATCCAGCCCGTCGAGAAGCGCGGCGCGGTCCGGCACGTCCATCGGTCGAAGGTACGACGAGGGTGCGACACCGCCGCGGATGGGCTCTTCGACTCTTCAGCGGGGGCCATGGGATTTGTCCCGCCGCATTTGCGGCACCAAAGCCGCCCCGAGCGAAGCGAGGGAGGCGAGGGGGAGCACGAGGCGGGGCGAACCCCGAGGCCCCGCAACAACGTCCGGCGCGCAACATCCGGCGCGCGGCCTGCCCTTCCCCGTGAACAAAGTTGGGCCCCGAGTAGCCATTGCGCCGGAGCGCTCCGGACTCCTCGGGGCCCATTCCCTTTGCACCAAGTCTCCACGTGGCGTCGCACCCGGGTGGGCGCGCCCGCCGCCGTTGCCGCCTTCCGGGCGGGACACCCGGTCGCCGGTCTCGACATCGGCACCGGCTCGCCGACCCGAAGGCCAGCTCGCCGACCATCGACGCTTCCGACCCGTCTTCCGCTGGGTTCCTCGGGTTGCCCCTCGGAGGTCCGCACCGGTCCCGTGCCGTTCGCGTCGTCGGCATTGGGCACAGTAGGGACGTCCCGTCAACCGGTCAAGAGGAAATTCGCCCCAGAGAGCAGGCGAGCGCCCGGAGGCCCGCCGGGTATCCCGGCGGCGAGCGAGCGCGACCAGCAAAGGGACGTCGAGAAGATTTCGAGAACGCGTTACCGTGCCGCGCGCCATGGTGAAGGTGTCGCGGCCGCGCTTCGAGGAGCTGGTTGCCGACGCGCTCGACGGGATCCCGCGGGAGATCTGGCTCGAGATGGAGAACGTTGCCGTGATCGTGGAGGACTGGCCGCGACCGGATCAGGTTGCGACGCCCGGCGGCACGTTGCTCGGTCTCTACGAGGGTGTCCCCATGACCAAACGGAGCCCGCTCGGGTACAACGGCGCGATGCCGGACCGGATCACCATCTTTCGCGGGCCACTGTGTGCGCGCGCACGAGACGAAGACGACCTCGCCGCCCAGGTCCGTGTCACCGTGCTGCACGAGGTTGGGCACTACTTCGGGATGAGCGACGCGCGTCTGCGCGAGCTCGGGTGGGCTTGAGGGAGCGCTGTGGCTGACCGGTGGCGCAACTGGGCCCGAAATCAGGAGTGCCGACCCGAGGCGGTCGAGCACCCAGCCTCCGAGCTCGAGGTGGTCGAGGCGCTGAGTCGCGCTCGGGCTGCAGGTCAGGCCGTGAAGGTCGTGGGCGCTGGCCACTCGTTCACCGATGCCGCGTGCACCGATGGCCGCTTGCTCTCGCTCGAGCACCTCGATCGCGTGGTGGGGGTCGACGAGGAGGCTGAGACCATCACGGTCGAGGCCGGCATGAGCATCAGCCGGCTCAACCGGGAGCTCGCCGCGCGGGGTCTCGCGCTCCCGAACCTGGGCGACATCGACAAGCAGTCCATCGCTGGCGCCATCGCAACCGGGACGCACGGAACGGGCGGCGGGTTCGGTGCACTCGCCACGTTCGTGAGCGCGATGGAGCTCGTGACGGCTGACGGCGAGGTGCTGCGCTGCTCGGCTTCAGAAGAGCAAGAAGTGCTGCATTGCGCGCGTGTTGGCCTTGGTGCGCTCGGTGTGATCACCAAGGTGACGCTCCAAGGCGTCCCTGCATTCAACCTCCACCACATCGAGCAGCCGCGCCCCCTGGCGAGCGTGCTCGCGGAGCTCGAGGAGGCAGTCGCCGCCAACGACTACTTCGAGTTCTACTGGCTGCCTCACACTGATTCTTGCGCGACGATCGCCAACAACCGGACCGACGAACCGGTACACGAGAAGAGCGCCTACAAGCGGTGGCGCGCGGAGGTGTTCTTCCCGAACGTGTTCTTCGGCGCGCTCGTCGCGGCCGGCAAGGTCGCACCGACGCGCATCCCGAAGCTCGCGGAGGTCGTGGCTGGGAACCTCGGCCGCACGGAGCTGGTGAATCGCAGCGACCGCATCTTCATCAGCACGCGGCTCATCCGGTTCGTGGAGATGGAGTACTCGATCCCTCGCGACCATGCCGTCGAGGCAGTGCTCGCGATTCGGGACCTCATCGAAGACGAGGACCTGCTCGTCTCGTTCCCGATCGAGGTTCGCTTCGTCGCCGCCGACGATGTGCCGCTCAGCATGGCAAACGGTCGCGAGTCGTGCTTCATCGCGGTGCACATGGCGCGCGGTGTGGCGTTCGATGAGTACTTCCGGGGCGTCGAGCGGATCATGACGGGTTTTCGCGGGCGGCCACACTGGGGGAAGCTGCATTTCCAGAGCGCGGCGGAGCTCGGGCCGCGCTACCCGGAGTGGGACCGGTTCCTCACGTGCCGCGCGCGCCTCGATCCCGATGGTCGATTCGCCAATGCGTATCTGGACCGGGTCCTCGGTCCGGTCTAGAGGCGGCGGACCGCGAAGGGGGTCGGTAGAGTCCCGGCCATGGCGTATCCCAAGCACCTCATCAACGAAGGCGAGTCCGTCGCCCTCGACCTCCGCCCGCACTGGTGGTTCTTCTCGAAGCACATCCTCACGGGCATCCCCCTCGTCATCGGGATCGTGCTCGTGACGCGGATCAACGACGACGACGTCAAGGATGTCCTCACCTACGTCGTCGGCGGCGCGGCGATTGTCTGGGCGCTCTGGCTCCTCGTGAAGTTCCTCGCGTGGAGCCGCACTTTCTTCGTGATCACGGACCAACGGGTGATCTTCCGCACCGGCATCCTCACGCGCCACGGCGTGGAGATCCCGCTCGAGCGGATCAACAACATCAACTTCCACCAAGGGATCTGGGAGCGGATCATCGGAGCCGGTGACCTCGAGATCCAGTCCGCCGGAGAGCAGGGCACGAGCCAGTTCTCCGACATCCGTCACCCCGACGGCGTGCAGCAGGAGATCTACCGGCAGATGGAGGGTGACGCGAAGCGCGATGCCGGTCGCGGTGCCGATGCCATCGGCAAGGCAGTCGCCGAGGCGGTCGCGAAAGGCGGGTCGAGCATCCCCGACCAGATCGAGCAGCTCGCCAAGCTCCGCGACAAGGGCACGATCACCGAAGCGGAGTTCGAGAAGAAGAAGGCGCAGCTCCTCGACAAGATGTAGTTGCGCGGGGGTTAGGAGCCGAGATCCACCTGGTGGATCAAGCCACGTTCCTTGCCGCCGTCTTCGATCACCGCGAGGTTGTCGACCGCCAACTCCCAGTCGAATGAGCGGTTCTCCAAGACCTGCATGATCTCGGGCAGGTGCTCACCGGCCCGCGGACCTTGAGCGAGGGTCACGTGCGGGACCCACGCATCGGGCGCGTAGTACGGCAAGCCAACACCGAATCCCGGTGTGCACCTCGCCCAGATCTGCTCGTGAAGCTCGTTGAGCTCGTCCGTGCGCGTCACCGACACGAACACGACCGGCTCGGTGCCCGTAAACACGTCGAAGCCCTTCGTCGGCACCTGGAACGGCGTCCGGTTGGCGCTCACGTCGTCGAGCTCGGGCCCCAGCGCGTCGAGGTCGTACTCATCAGCGACCACGTGGTACGAGAAGTGGATGAAGGGCTTCACGTAGCGAGGCCGCAAGCCGAAGCGTGCCTCGAGCTCCGACCAGATCGAGCGAACCTCATCGGCGTGCTCGTGGTCGATCAATGAGACGAGCGCGTTCACGGGTCGAGGCTACGCCGCGCGGCCGCCGAGGCGCGGGCAACGAACGCGCTGGGTTGGAGTCCAGTGCCCTTCTGGTAGCGCTCGACCGTTCGCGCGAGCACGTTGTCGGCGCGGTTTCGCTGGCACAGCGCCACGACGCAGCCGCCGAAGCCGGCACCGGTGAGCCGGGCGCCGTACGCCCCGTCGTCGACCAGCAGCTCGACGAGCAGATCGAGCTCTGGAGTCGACACCTCGAAGTCGTCGCGCAAGCTCGCATGGCTGGCCAGGAGGATTGGCCCCAGCGAATTGACGTCGCCGGACCGAAGCGCGTCGGCGAACGCGACCACGCGAGTGTTCTCGGTGACCACGTGGCGCGCCCGCGGATCGTCGCGCACCTGCTCGAGCGTCGCGTCGCGGAGGGTCTTGACGCCGAGGTCAGTCGCGGCGCGCTCGCAGGCAGCGCGTCGCTCTCCGTACTCACTCCTGGCGAGGGTTCGCGGCAACCCGGAGTGCACGACGAGGACCGCGAGCTGCGCAGGGAGCGGGATCGGCTCGACGTCAAGGCTCCGACAGTCGATGAGAAGCGCGTGACCTAACTCGCCGAACAACGACGCGAGCTGATCCATGAGCCCGCCAGGCACGCCCGTGGCCCTCACCTCGGCGTCGAGTGCGGCACGGGCCGCGTCGCGCCGGTCGAACTCGAGGCCACCGGCGTCCGCGAGGCCGAGCGTCAGGGCGACCGCGAGTGCTGAGCTCGACGAGAGCCCAGATCCGGCGGGCACGGTCGACGACACCGAGAGCTCCAGGCCCGGAAGACGTGCGCCACGCTCCGTGACGACCTGGACCGCTCCGGCCACGAAGCGGCCCCACGCGGGCTCGATCGTGCTCGGCTCGTCGTGGCCGTCGGCCGCCACGTCGAGCACACCGTCGACGTCGAGCGACTGCGCGCGGACACGGTCTCCCGGGACGGTCTCGACGCTGAGCACACAGACGCGGTCGATCGCCATCGGGAGCACGAACCCCTCGCAGTAATCCGTATGGTCGCCGATCAGGTTCACGCGCCCCGGCGCGCGCCACTTCGTGCTCATGGTGCATACTCGCGCCATGCAGAGGATCAAGAACTCCTGGGAGCTCGGCAAGATCTCATGGTCGGTGCTCAAGTCGGACCGAACGCTCACGTGGTTCCCCGTCCTCTCGGCGGTCGCGGCGCTAATCATCATCGGCGTGTTCGGTGGGCTCGTCGCGGCAACCGGGGTCGACTCGCGCGATGGCGGCGACAGCCTCGAGGGCATCGCCTACGTCTTCATCTTCGTGGGCTACATCGCGCTCGCGTTCGCCACCACATATTTCATGGGCGCGTTGGTGCACGCCGCGAACGAGCGGCTCGATGGGCGCGAGTCGAACTTCGGCGCGTCGATGAGCGCAGCGTCAGCCAAGATCCATCGGATCCTCCCGTGGGCTGTCCTGTCGGCCACGGTGTCCGTCGTGCTCCAAGCCATCGAAGAGCGCCTCGGGTGGTTCGGAGTCTTGATCGCGCGGCTGCTCGGTGCCGCGTGGGCGGTGGTCACGTTCCTCACCGTTCCGGTGATCATGTTGGAGGATCTGGGACCGATCAGCGCGCTCAAGCGGTCGGGTCAGCTCCTCAAGAAGTCGTGGGGTGAGAACCTCGCCGCGCAGGCCGGCTTCGGGCTTCTCGGCATCGTGGCGATGCTTCCCGGCCTGATCGTGCTGGGCCTCGGCATCGCCTCGGGCAGCACCGTGGTCGCAATTGCGCTCGGAATCCCTGCCGTGGCGTGGCTGGTGGCCGTGATGGTCGTGATCTCGGCGATGAGCGGCATCTTCCGCACCGCGCTCTACCGCTTCGCGGTGGACGGCACCGCGCCTCCTGCCTTCGCAGACGCCGACCTCGGCAACGCGTTCGGTGAGAAGCGCCAGCGCGGCGGCGGCTGGCTGAACTAGCCCGTCGTCAGGCGAGCGCGGGCAGCACCTCGGCGGCGAAGCGGTCGAGGCCGTCGAGGTCGAACGGCGCCCGCAGGGCGATCATCACCCAATCGGCACCCGCGTCGGCGTACTCGCCGAGCCGGTCCACGATCTCGTTCGTGCTGCCGGTCAGTGCGCTCGGACGGATCCAGTCGGTCATCCCGCCGAAGCGCTCGCCCAACTCGTCGTCGCTCCAGGCGAGCGTGAGGTTCACCGACTTCTCGATGCTTGCGGGGTCTGTGCCGACGTTCTCGCAGTGGTCGGTGAGCACCTGCACCTTGTGCCGGTACACGTCGGGGGGGATGAATGGCACGTTCCACCCATCGGCGTGCTGTGCCGCGATGCGCAGCGTCACCTTCTCGCCGCCGCCTCCGATCCAGAGCGGGAGCCGATCCTGCCGCGGCTTCGGGTCGCAGCGCGCGTCGCGCAACTCGTAGAACTCGCCGGAGAAGGTCGCCGACTCCTCAGTGAGGAGCAAGCGCATCACCTGGATGGCCTCGTCGGTGCGCCGCAGCCGCACGGGCACGGGTTCGAACTCCATCCCGTACGCGGCGAACTCACCCTGGTGCCAGCCCCCACCGAGACCCATGGTGATGCGACCGTCCGAGAGGTGGTCAAGTGTTACTGCCGCGTTCGCGAGCACCGCAGGGTGCCGGTACGCGACGCAGTACACCAGGCTGCCGCAACGCACGTGCGCCGTCTCGAGCGCGAGTGCCGCGTGCGCCGCGACTGCCTCGAAGCACACCGAACCCGACGATGTTCCCTCCGCCGTCACGGTTGCGTCGGCCGCATAGAAGTGGTCCCAGATCGAGACCCACCCGAACCCCCGCGCGTCAGCGAGTCGCCACAACGCGCGCAGCTCGTCGACCGTCGTGTTCTGGAGGCCTGTGTGCACGCCGAACCTCATGCCGGGAGGCTAGAGGTACCGTTGGACGTGATGCTCGAGATCGATTCCTGGCCGGACCTGCGCGACCCGATCCTCGTCGCCGCGCTCCGAGGATGGGTGGACGCCGGTGAGGCTGGCGCGCTGGCGGCGGGGATGCTCGCGTCGCAGCTGGACGGCGCGCGTGTGTTCGGGAGCTACGACCTGAGTGATCTCGTCGACCTGCAACAGACGCGCCCCACTGTGTCCCTCGTCGACGGCGCGACGCGGCACATCACCTGGCCCGTGGTCGAGCTCACGGCCGGACGCGCCGATCGTGACGTCGTGGTGCTGACCGGCCCGGAGCCGTCATTGCGTTGGCCGTCGTTCGTGGAGGAGCTCACCGACGTTGCCCGTCGCCTGGGTGTCACGCAGGCCTTCACGCTCGGCGGCATGCCTGCCGTCGCGTCGCACCGGTTGCCGGTGAGCGTGCTCGCCACAGCCACGAGCCACTCGCTCGCGCAGGAGGTGGGCGCCATCCGGACCGATTACAGCGGCCCGACCGGCGTGCAGACCGTGCTCCAGCAGTCGCTCGGCGAGGCGGGCATCCCCGCCGTCGGCCTGTGGGCGCAGGTGCCCCACTACGTGTCGGGGAACGCGTCACCGCCCGCGGTGAGGGCGCTGCTCGAGCGGGTCCGCGAGATCGGCGGTGTGCGCGTCGACCTCACCGAGCTCGACGACCAAGCCGAGTCGTACGCCGAGAAAGTCGAGGAAGGGCTGGCCGACCGACCCGACGTCGCAGACCTCGTGCGCGCGATCGAAGCGCAGACTGCCGACGAAGTCTCCGGCGACGACATAGCCGCCGAAATAGAACGCTTCCTGCGCGAGCAGTAGCTCCGAATGAGCTGTGGGTTCTTCCTCTCGTCATACAGAAGAAATGGGTGCGCCCAGGGGTCGGCTTGAGGGCGGCAGGCCGGCGATGGTGGCGGTGGCCGTGGGCCGTCAGGCGTTGAAGTGCCGGAGGGCGGCAGGCCGGGGCAGGGACGGCCCACCGCCCATCCGGCGACGACCCGAGTGGCGCGAGCGACGCGTCACCGGGGCCGAACGCGCGTCGCGCGTCGTGCAGCGGCGCAACGCTCCCTCGTACCCTCCGAGTATGCGCCCGCTCCGGGTGGCCGGTCCAGCCGGACCGGTGGGCATTGCAGGGTCCCGGACAGGTAAAACCTTGGTATGAGTGTCGTGCGCATCAATGCCATCAGTGTCCCCACCGAACGCGCCGAGGAGCTCGAACGCAGGTTCGCCGCTCGGGCGGGGGAGGTGTCGGGTTCGCCCGGGTTCGAGGCTTTCGAGCTCCTGCGGCCCAGCGACGAGCGCGATGTGTACCTCGTGTACACCCGCTGGAGGTCCGAGGAGGACTTCAACGCGTGGGTGAGCAGCCCGGCATTCGAGCACGGTCACCGAGCGCACGCGACCGAGGGGCCGGTCACCAGCCACAGCGAGCTGTGGTCCTTCGAGGTGATCCAGCACGAGGAGGCGAGCGACCGTGGGACGGGTACCCCGGACCGCAGCGAGCCGGGGCCAGAGCGGCCCGGCGCGAAGCGCCGAGAGCGGAATCAGGAGTCGGCCGCGGGCTGAGGGTGCACCCGCCCGCCTGCACCCATGAAGACGCTCCGCGACTTCCACGAGATCTGGGCGTACGCAGCCGTTGGCGCGAACGGCGTCGTGGGGATCGCCGCCCTCGTGGCCTGGCGGGTCGTCGAGGCCCGCGGCCGCTGGCTTTGGATCGCGGTCATCTCGGCCCAGGCCGCGATGATGGTGCAGGTCGTGATCGGAGTGATCCTTCAGAGCGGCAATGACTACCGCGCCGAGGACTTCCATATGTTCTATGGGTTCCTGGCCTTCCTGACCGTCGGGTTCGCCTACCAGTACCGCACACAGATGCGCGGTCGGCGCGAGCTGCTGCTCGGGCTCGCCGAGCTCTTCCTCATGGGCCTTGGCGTCCGGGCCATGCTCCAGACCTGATCGTGAGGTTTCGATGAGTGAGCGCGTGCGCGTGCTGTTGCTCTTCGGAGGGCGGTCGGCCGAGCACGACGTGTCGCGAGCGAGTGCCGTGTCCGTAGCCCGCGCCCTCGACCCAAAGCGCTACGAGGTCGTGCCCGTCGCCATCACGAAGGAGGGGTGCTGGCTGCTCGCGGGTGAAGCGCGTGCTGCGCTCGAAGGAGCCCGAGACGAGCTGCCCGCAGCCTTCCGCGTCGAGGGACTTCCCGTGGCGGAGATCCCCGACCCGGGCTCGCGCGCCCTCGTGCCGCTCGATGCGGGCGCGCTCGACGCCGACCAGCCGATGGAGTTCGATGTGGTGCTCGCGCTCTTGCACGGTCCCTACGGCGAAGACGGAACTGTGCAGGGCCTCTTCGAGCTCGCGGGCGTGCCGTACGTGGGGTCGGGGGTCGTTGGGTCGGCCGTCGCGATGGACAAGGTGATGATGAAGCGCGCGTTCGCAGCCGTCGGGCTTCCCAGCGCACGTTGGCTCGCGTTCCGCGATGGGCATGATCGCGACACGCTCGCGCGAGAGGTCGAGTCGACGCTTGGGTATCCGTGCTTCGTGAAGCCGGCGAACCTGGGATCGTCAGTGGGCGTGTCGAAGGCTGGCAACTCCACGGAGCTCCAAGGCGCGCTCGACGTCGCCCTGGGCTTCGACGAGTGGGCGCTGGTTGAAGAGGCAGTGGTCGGGCGCGAGATCGAGGTGGCCGTGCTCGGCGACGATCCTCCTGAGGCGTCCGTCCCGGGGGAAGTGGTTCCGGCGGATGACTTCTACTCCTACGCCGACAAGTACGAGGACGACGCAGCCAAGCTGCTCGCGCCGGCACCGCTGGAACCGTCACAGGCTGACGACGTGCGTGCGCTCGCCGTTCGGGCGTTCGACGCGTGCCGGTGCGAAGCCATGGCCCGCGTCGACTTCTTCCTCGAGGAGGAAGCTCGCGATGGCGGTCCGGGAAGGGGATTCCTCGTGAACGAGGTGAACACGATCCCCGGGTTCACGACGATCTCGATGTACCCGCGGCTCTGGCAGGAGTCGGGACTGAGCTACTCGGCACTCCTCGACCGACTCATCGACCTCGCATTTGCTCGCCATGAGCGGCGCGTGAACCGCGCCGGTCGACAGCGGGACGACTGAAACGCGCTACAAGTTGACGACTGGGCAGGTGAAGGTGCGCGTGATGCCCTCGACGCCCTGGATCTGGGAGACGACGAGCTTGCCGAGGTCGTCGAGGCTTTCCGCCTTGGTGTGCACGATCACGTCGTACGGGCCGGTGACGTCGTCGGCCGAGACCACGCCTTTGATCTTGCGGACCGACTCGGTCACGTGTGCTGCTTTGCCGACTTCCGTCTGGATCAGCACGTAGGCCGTGATTCCCATGCAGGCTCCCCTCATCTCCGCTCGCGCGTTGACGTTGCGAGCACGCTCGCCGGGAGCGTAGCCGTGACCGCGGCGATCGTCTTCAGCGACCGTGTCGAGGCAGGGCGACGCTTGGGCACCGAGCTCGTTTCCCGGCCCACGCCTGCGGACGCGATCGTGTGTGGCATCCCGCGAGGCGGTGTCGTGGTGGCTGCGGAGGTGGCGCGAGCCCTCGCCCGACCGCTGCGCGCGGTCGTGGCGCGCAAAGTCGGTGCACCCGGTCACGAGGAGCTGGCGGTCGGCGCCGTGGGACCAGACGGTGTCGCCGTGCTCGACGAGGACCTCCTGCGCCGACTCGGCGCTGACCGTGGCTGGATCGAGAACGCGCTCGAGCGCGCGCGTGCAGAAGTCTCAGCTCGCGTTGCCGAGTTTCCTGGCGTCGTGACGGCACCGGCCGTGCGCGGGTGTTCGGTGATCGTCGTGGACGACGGTGTGGCGACCGGTTCGACCGCGGCCGCAGTGGGCCGATGGCTCGGGCACGCCGGGGCTACGCACCGGTTGCTCGCCTTGCCCGTCGGCCCGCCGGACACCCTTGAGCAGCTGCGCGCCGACTACGACGAGGTGCTCGCGCTCGCGGCTCCGGCCGCGTTCATGGCCGTCGGCCAGTTCTACCGAAACTTCACCCAGACGACCGACGACGAGGTCCGGCGACTGTTGGGTGGGTAATGCGGCGCCGGAGGCGCTGGCCAGGGAGAGAGCGACCGCGGCGCACGTATCGTGCGTCGCAGTGAGCGACCGAGTTCAGGTGAGGCGTTCTTCGAGGGCGGCGAGCTCGTCACGCAGCTCGGTGGGGAGCCGGTTGCCGAACGAGGCGAAGTGCTCGTGGATCGTCGGCACCTCCCGACGCCACTCGTCGGCGTCCACCTGGAGCGCCTCCGCCACACGGGCTTGATCGGTGCCGGACAGGCCGTCGAGCGCGAGATCCTCCGCCCGCGGCACGGCGCCGATAGCGGTGTCGGACGCGTCGGCGTCGTCTTCGAGCCGGCGGCAGATCCACTCGAGCACCCGTGAGTTCTCGCCATACCCCGGCCACAGGAACTCACCGTCGGCGTCCTTGCGGAACCAGTTGACGCCGTAGATACGCGGGAGCTTCGACTCGTCTGCCCGTTCGGGCATCGAGAGCCAGTGCTTGAAGTAGTCACCCATGTGGTAGCCGCAGAACGGCAGCATCGCGAACGGGTCACGGCGCAGCTCGCCGAGCGCGCCGAACGCAGCCGCGGTCTGCTCGGAGCCCATGGTTGCGGCCACGAATACACCGTGTCGCCAATCACGCGACTCGAACACGAGGGGCACGGTGGTTGCCCGGCGGCCTCCGAACAGGAAGGCCGAGATCGGGACGCCTTTCACGTCGTCGTACTCGGGAGCGACGATCGGGCATTGGTCGATCGGCACGCAGAATCGCGAGTTGGGGTGTGCGGCGGGCGTGTCGGACTCCGGAGTCCAGTCGTTGCGCTGCCAGTCGGTGAGATGACTCGGCACGGGGCCGTCGATCCCCTCCCACCACACGTCGCCGTCGTCGGTGAGCGCGGTGTTGGTGAACACGGTGTTGCGCTCGATCGTGCGCATGGCGTTCGGGTTCGTCTCGTGGTTCGTTCCGGGCGCCACGCCGAAGAAGCCGTTCTCGGGGTTGATCGCGTAGAGCCGACCGTCGGCGCCGATCTTCATCCATGCGATGTCGTCACCGACGCACTCGGCCTTCCAGCCGGGGACGGTGGGGATGAGCATGGCGAGGTTGGTCTTGCCGCACGCGGACGGGAACGCAGCGCCGATGTAGAAGGTCCGTCTCTTGGGTGACGTGAGCTTCAGGATCAGCATGTGCTCGGCGAGCCAGCCCTCGTCGCGGGCGATCACCGATGCGATCCGCAACGCGAAGCACTTCTTCCCGAGCAGCGCGTTGCCTCCGTAGCCCGACCCGTACGACCAGATCTCCCTGGTCTCCGGGAAGTGCACGATCCACTTGTCGTTGGGGTTACACGGCCAGATGGAATCTTCCTCGCCGGGCTCGAGTGGCGCACCGAGCGAGTGCAAGCAGGGCACGAACGGTCCGTCTTCGCCCAGCACGTCCAGGGCGGGGGTACCGGCGCGGGTCATCGAGCGCATGCTCACGGCCACGTACGGAGAGTCGGTGAGCTCGACGCCGACGTACGACAGTGGCGAGCCCAGCGGGCCCATGCTGAACGGGACCACGTACATCGTCCGTCCCCGCATCGAGCCCTGGAACAGCCCCTGGAGCTTGGCCCGCATCTCGGTGGGGTCCATCCAGTTGTTGGTGGGCCCGGCGTCGACCTCGCGCTCCGAGCAGATGAAGGTGCGGTCCTCCACCCGGGCGACGTCGCTCGGGTCGCTCGTTGCCCAGAACGAACCAGGCCGTTTCTGGGGATCCAGCTCGACGAGCGTGCCCGCCTCGACGAGCTGCTTGCACAGGAGCTCGAACTCCTCGTCGGAGCCGTCCAGCCAGTGGACCGACGTGGGCTCGCACAGCTCAGCCATCGACTCCACCCAGGCGAGCAGGCGGGGATGGGTGGTCGGAGCGTCGATCAGGACCGACACGGCGAGGAGAAGCCTCCTGGGCGAGAAAGGTCCGGGAATCCTACCGGTGTCCCGTCAGGCGGGCCGAAGCCGGTGCCCGGAGCAGACCGGTGGGTAGGTTGCACCCGTGAGCTGGCTGTCGTGGGTGGTGGTGGGGTTCCTCGCCGGCATCGCGGCCAAGGCGGTGACCGGTCAGCACCGGCCCGGATGCCTAGGCACGATCGTGGTCGGGATCGTGGGCGGGCTGCTCGGCGGCGCCATCTTCAAGGCGGCCGGCGACGAGGGCATCAACGACTTCAGCTTCCGGAGCCTGCTCGTCGCCTTCGTCGGGGCGAGCATCCTGCTCTTCGTGTGGAGCGCGCTGAGCAGCCGCGACCGCGCGTAGCGCCGACTGGCCTCAGACCTGGGCGGTGGGGAGGCCCATGTCGGCTTCGGCGCCGATGCGCACGTTGATCACGCGGCCGTCGGCGTCGAGCTCGAAGTTCACGCGCTGGCCCTGGCGCAGCATCCGGAAGATCGACCCGGCGAGCGCACCCGACGCGAGCACGAGCTCAGCCCGGTCGGCGTCGCGCACGACGATCCCCTCGCCGGTCTGCGGGTCGTAGGTGCGGACGACGCCCTGCATCGTCAGGGCTTCTGCACCTTGCCCGCCTTCAGGCAGGAGGTGCAGACGTGCAGGCGCTTCGGGGTGCCGTTCACGACAGCCCGGACCTTCTGCACGTTCGGGTTCCAGCGCCGCTTCGTGCGCCGGTGGGAGTGGCTGAGGCGCATGCCGAACTGCGGCTTCTTGCCGCACACCTCGCAGACCGACGCCATGACAGATTCCTCGCAAACTCGGGGGACAGGAGCGAGCGACCGCGAGTCGGGTATCCCGGCTCGCAGCGAGCGACCCATGTGGGGGCGATGGTAGCAAGCGCTCTGGGCCCCGCTCGGTTGGCGCGCCACTACGATTCCGCTGCGAAATGGGGGACACGGGCACGCTGACCGAGTTGGACGGGGCCGCCCTGGCGCGGGTCGTGGCCACGTACCGCGACGCCTTGCGCAGCCATCAAGAGGAGCTCAACCGGCTCAACGTCTACCCGGTGCCCGATGGCGACACCGGCACGAACATGGCACTCACGATCGAGTCGGTGTGCACCGAGGTCGGCAATCGCACCCGGATGGATGACGTGTGCAAGGCGATGGCCCACGGATCGCTCATGGGTGCCCGCGGCAACTCGGGCGTGATCCTGTCGCAGATCCTGCGCGGGCTCTCCGAGGTGTTCGCCACACTGCCGGCCGTCACCGCCGAGCATCTGACCGCGGGGCTGCGCCAGGCCGCCGACGCGGCGTATCAGGCGGTCATGCGGCCGGTGGAGGGCACGATCCTCACCGTCGTGCGCACCTCGGCCGAGGCGGCCGAGGCCGCGCGTGACGACGGCGCCAAGGCGTTGTCCGGCCTGCTCGAGCGCGTGACTGCCGCGGCGCACGACGCGGTGGCGCGCACTCCCGACCTGTTGCCGGTGCTCAAGGAAGCAGGCGTCGTCGACGCAGGCGGCCACGGCTTCGCGTTGATGCTCGACGCGTTCCTGCACATCGTCGACGGTCGCCCGCTGCCGGAGCCGCAGATCGTCACGAAGCCCGCGGCGATCGCCGCGCATGAGCGTGGCGTCGACGTGTCGTCCTTGCGGTACGAGGTGATGTTCCTGCTCGAGGCCGACGAAGCGACGATCCCCGCGCTCAAGGAGACTTGGAGCGGCCTCGGCGACTCGATCGTGGTGACCGGCGGCGACGGTCTCTGGAGCTGCCACGTCCACACCGACGAGATCGGTGCCGCGATCGAAGCGAGCATCGAGGCGGGCCGACCGTCGAAGATCCGGGTGACCGACCTGATCGACCAAGTCGAGGAGGAACAGTGGGTGCGCGAAGCCCGGGCCCAGGAACCGCTGGGCGAAGCCGTCGAGCCGGTCACGACTGCGGTCGTGGCCGTCGCGGTCGGTGAGGGGCTGCAACGCCTGCTCCGCAGCGTCGGCGTGCACGAGGTGGTTGCCGGTGGTCAGTCGATGAACCCGTCGACCGCGCAGATCCTCGAAGCGGTCGATCGGGCCCGGGCCGATGCGGTGGTCGTGCTCCCCAACAACAAGAACATCGTCGCGGTGGCCCAACAGGTGGACGACCTCACACAGCGCTCGGTCGCGGTCGTGCCCACGCACGCAGTGGTGGAGGCGCTCGCCGCGCTGGTGGCGTACGACCCCGACGCACCGCTGAAAGACAACATCTCGGCGATGACCGACGCAGCGGAACGCGTGCAGGCGGGCGAGATCACCCAAGCCGTGCGCGACAGCGTCGCAGAATGCGGTCCGATCGCCGAGGGCGACTGGATCGCGCTCACGCGCGACGGGATCCAGCTGACGGCTGCGTCGGCGTTCGACGCCGCGGTCGGGCTCCTCGAGCGACTCGTGAACGAAGAGAGCGAGCTCATCACCGTGCTCGTCGGTGCCGACGCCCGCAGCGCCGACACCACCCGCCTTCGAGAGCACGTGGGGCTCGAGCACCCGCACGTCGAGCTCGAGGTCCACGCGGGCGACCAACCCCTCTATCCGTACCTGATCGGGGTTGAGTAGAGCGCAGTGGAACCGTCCTCGGATGAGCGGGACGGTGAAGCGGAGCGACCCATAATGGCGACCTTGTGAATGAGCGCGTCGCGGCGGGGATCACCTTGCGCGAGCTGCGAGACAAGCCTGCGTCCGACCTGCGCGCGGTGGGTTCGAAGTTGGCGACCCGGCTCGAGGCGATGGAACTCATGAGCGTGCTCGACCTGCTCGAGCACTACCCGCGTCGGTATCACGACCGCACCAAGGTCCAGGACATCGCCGAGCTGGCGATCGGCGAGGAGGCGACGGTCACGGGTGAGGTGAAGAAGGTCTCGGTGCGTCGACCGCGCAACCGCCGCCCCTTGGTGGAGATGGAGGTGTTCGACGGCACCTCCTACCTGCGGCTCACGTTCTTCAACCAGGAGTACCGGGCGAAAATCACGGAAGGCACCGAGATCTCGGTCTTCGGCAAGGTCGACCTGTATCGCGGCCGGCGTCAGATGGTGAACCCCGCGCTCGACGTGCTCGGCAATCCCGGCGAGCAGACGACCGGCGTCCTGCTCCCCGTGTACCCCCAGTCGGGGAAGGCGGGTGTGCAGACGTGGGAGCTCCGGAAGGTTGCCGCGGAGCTGCTCCAGCGCGTTCGTGCTCGCGGGTTCGCCGACCCGGTTGATGTGGGCGTGCTTCGAGCGCGCGGCCTCGTCGATCGAACGACCGCCTATTCGGCGATCCACCGCCCTGAGACCTTGGGCGAAGTCGAGGTCGCCAAGGCGCGCCTCACGTTCGACGAGTTCCTCCGCATGCAGGTGGGCCTGGTCGCGCGCAAGCGTGCGCTCGAGCGCGATCGAAGTGGCATCGAGCATCAGGTCGACGGTCCGCTCGTCCCGGCGTTCCACGCCGCGCTCCCGTTCCCGTTGACTGACGACCAGCAGCGCGCGATCGCCGAGATCGGCCAGGACATGGCCGCGCCTGCGCCGATGCACCGGCTGCTCCAAGGCGAGGTGGGATCGGGCAAGACCGTGGTGGCGCTCACCGCGCTCCTGATGGCCGTGCAAGGCGGCTACCAAGGCGCGTTCATGGCGCCGACGGAGGTGCTCGCCGAGCAGCACGACCTCACGTTGCGATCGCTGCTCGACGGCCTGCACGTCCCGGCCGAGGGCAGCCTGCTGGGCGACCGGCCCATCGGCGTCGCCCTGCTCACCAACCGCACCGCGGCCGCCGAACGGCGCCGCATCGCCGACGGCTTGCGCTCGGGAGAGATCGACATCCTCGTCGGCACGCACGCGCTGATCTACGAGGGGGTCGAGTTCGCGCGCCTCGGCGTAGCGGTGGTCGACGAGCAGCACCGGTTCGGCGTCGAGCAACGCGACCTGCTGCGCGGAAAAGGTCCGCGGCGAGCGTCCCAAGGGGCGGCGCCGGGTATCCCGGCGCCTAGCGAGCCTGCCGAATACGGGGGATCCGACGTGCTCGTGATGACAGCGACGCCGATCCCACGGACGGCGGCGATGCTCATCTACGGCGACCTGGACCGCTCCGAGCTGCGCAGTCTCCCGGCCGGCCGTTCGCCGATCACCACCGAGATCGTGGGCCCGATGCCGATGGAGCGCACGCCGGTCTACGAGCGCCTGCGCGCCGAGGTCGACGCCGGCCGCCAGGCCTACGTCGTGTGCCCGCTCGTGGAGGGTTCCGAGAAGCTCGAGGCCAAAGCGGCGACCGAGGAACACGCGCGGCTCGCGGCCGAAGAGCTTGCAGGGTTGCGCCTCGGCCTGCTGCACGGGCAGATGCCGTCGCGAGACAAGGAAGCGATGATGACGCGCTTCCGAGCGCACGAGATCGATGTGCTCGTCGCCACCACCGTGGTCGAGGTCGGAGTTGATGTGCCGAACGCGACCGTGATGATCGTCGAAGATGCTGATCGCTTCGGGCTCCTCCAGCTCCACCAGCTGCGCGGTCGCATCGGTCGCGGCGCGCACCGTTCGTGGTGCTATCTGCTCGCCGATCCGGTCACGAACGAAGCCAAGGCGCGACTCCAGGCGATGGTCAACTCCTCCGACGGCTTCGAGCTCGCGGAGCGCGACCTCGAGATCCGCGGCGAGGGCGCGGTGTTCGGCGAGCGGCAGTCGGGCTGGAGCGACCTCAAGCTCGGTCGCCTCCCGCGCGACGAGCCGATCGTGATGGAGGCCCGCGCCGTGGCCGAGTCCATCCTCGGCGCCGACCCAGAGCTCGAACGACATCCGCAGCTGCGTGAAGAGGTCGAGGATCTGCTCGGCGACGCGGTCGAGTTCCTCTTCAAGAGCTGATGAAAGGACGCTTGCGGGTAGTCGCTGGTGAAGCGGGGGGACTGCGTCTCGTCGCGCCGCCCAACTCGCGCCCGACCACCGACCGCGTGCGCGAGGCGCTCTTCTCCGCGTTGGGACCGGATCCCGTCCAGGATGCCGTCGTGCTCGACCTGTTCGCGGGGAGCGGCGCGCTCGCAATCGAAGCGCTCTCGCGTGGCGCACAGCGAGCGGTCCTCGTCGACGTCGATCGTGATGCCGAGGCGGCATGCGAGCAGAACATCCTGACGACCCGGTTCATGGATCGTGCGCGGGTCGAGCGCACCACCACCGAGCAGTTCCTCAGGCATCCACCCGTCGAATCGCCCTTCAACCTTGTGCTCTGCGATCCGCCCTACGAGCTGCCGGATGCGGAGGTGGCCACGGTGCTCCACTCGTTGCACGCCCCTGAGTGGCTGATGGGCGACGCACTCGTGGTGGTGGAGCGGGCGGCGCCGACCTGGGAGCCGCCCGAGGGGTGGACGACCTCGTGGCAGCGCGGGTACGGCGATACGCTCGTGACGATCGTGCACGTGTCGTCCTGACCCGACGAAGGAGGGATCGGCGTGGCAACGGCGCTCTGCCCGGGCTCCTTCGATCCCGTCACCAACGGGCACCTCGACATCATCGAACGCACGGCGCGGCACTTCGACACGGTGATCGTCGCGGTCATCCGCAACCCGCAGAAGTCCCAGTCGCTCTTCACCCTCGAAGAGCGCCAGGAGATGCTGCACGAGGTGACCGCCCACCTGTCCAACATCAAGATCGAGTTCTTCAAGGGGTTGCTCGTCGAGTTCGCCAAGGACCACGGCGCGTCGGCCATCGTCAAGGGGCTGCGGGCCATCTCCGACTTCGACTACGAGCTCCAGATGGCGCAGATGAACCAGAGCCTGTCGGGCATCGACACCTTCTTCATCTCCACGAGCCCGCAGTACTCGTTCCTCTCGTCGAGCCTCGTGCGCGAGGTGGCGAAGTTCGGTGGCGACGTGTCGAGCATGGTTCCCGCCGTCGTCGCGAAGCGGCTCGACGCCCGCTTCGGGGGGCCCAGCCGCGACAAGGCATGAGCCGAGCATTCGCGCCGCAGGTACCCTGCGGCGCACGAGGCGGGGCCTCAGCGGCCCGGCGCGAAGCGCCAGGAGCGGGAAGGTGAGTGACCCGGGCCTCGGCCTCCCCCGATCATCGATCGCCGGTGCGCGTGGCCTCGAAGACCTCCTGTACGACCTGCGGGAGCTGATCGAGACGGCGCGCATGATGCCGATGTCGGCGTCTGTGCTCGTCAACCGCGACGAAGCGCTCACGCTCATGGAAGACGTGGTGGCGTCGCTCCCTGGTGAGCTGCGCGAAGCCCGCTTCTTGCTCAAGGAGCGCGACGAGTTCCTCGCCGAGGCCCAGCGCGAGGCCGCGGCCCTCATCGACTCGGCGCGGGTGCAAGCCGAGCGCATGGTCGAGCGGACCGAGATCTCGCGCGAGGCCCACCGCACGGCCGAGGAGATCGTCGCCAACGCCGAAGCCGACGCGCGTCGGTTGCGCCACGAAGCCGAGGACTACATCGACGCGCGGCTCGCGGCCTTCGAGGCTGGCCTCGAGCGGACGCTCGCGACGATCCGCAAGGGGCGCCAGCGTCTCCAGGTACCGCTCCCCGCGCCACACAGCGAGGACGACGAGCTCGCTCGCGATGTCTTCGACCAAGACACCTAGATGGTCGCGCTCGGCCCGTTGAGCCCGTTCGGCTGCTCCGACGGTAACTGGGAAAATCTGGAAATCGGCGGTCGCTGCTAGGATCAGATGCCCACCTCGAGCGGGCTCGGTGGAGCCGTCGGACCACCGACGGAGGCGTTGCCTCGGCTCCCCCGCTCGAGCCACCTACGCACGGCCGCGGGCCGGCCGTCAGGCCATGTCCGGATTCCGCATCGATGTCGCCGACCTGCTGTCGCACCCCGGTTCGCGGCGCGAGCTCACCCTGGCCGAGCCCGTCGCCGACTTGGTCGGCTCGGCGGCGCGCGTCGAGGGGCCGGTGCGGCTGGATCTCGCGCTCGAGCGCATCTCCGAGGGCATCGTGGCTCGCGGTATGGTGACCGCCCATTGGCAGGCCGAGTGCAGCCTCTGCCTCGGCGACGTCGAGCGCAGTCTCGAAGCGCACGTCGACGAGCTCTTCGAGCCCACCCCGGTCGAGGGCGAGACCTACCCGATCCAGGGCCACGAGATCGACCTGGAGCAGCTCGTGCGCGACGTGGTGCTGCTCGATCTGCCGCTCGCGCCGCATTGCGAACCGGAGTGTGTGGGGGCGTTGCCCGAGATCAACGACGACGACGACCCCACCGATCCCCGCTGGGCCGCGCTCTCCGAGCTCGAGCTCTGACACCCGCCGCGAAGACCCGACCCGAGGAGCACACCACGCCATGGCCGTCCCGAAGCGCAAGATCCCGAGGGCCAAGACCCATTCGCGCCGGTCTGCGAACCGCAAGCTCGACGCGCCCGCGCGCTCCGTCTGCCCGAACTGTCAGACGGTGAAGCAGCCGCACATCGTGTGCCCGAACTGTGGTTGGTACAAGGGCCGCCAGGCCGTCGAGGTGCAGTAGCTCCGTGTCCACCTGCACGGTCGCCGTCGACGCGATGGGTGGCGACCGAGCCCCGGGCGAGATCGTGGCGGGCGCGTTGCGCGGCGTCGACGAGCTGGGCATCCGAGTGCTGCTCGTCGGCCGCGAAGAAGAGGTCACGCCACTGCTGTCGAACCCGGCGCCGGCGGGTGTGTCGATCCTCGACGCGCGCGACGTGATCGCGATGGACGACGAACCAGCCGGTGCGGTGCGCAAGAAGAAGAACTCGTCTCTCGTGCGCTGCGCGCAGGCGGTGCGCGACGGGTTGGCCGACGCGATGGTGAGCGCAGGCAACACCGGCGCCGCGATGGCCGCCGCATTGCTCCGCATGGGGCGGGTGAAGGGCGTCTCCCGTCCTGCGATCGCGGTGGTGCTGCCGGTGCCCGGGCACGGCCACCAGATCCTCGTCGACGCCGGTGCCACGACGGACGTCTCGCCTGAATGGCTGGTTCAGTTCGCGCTCATGGGCCGTGAATACGCACGGGTGCGGCTCGGTGTGGAGGAACCGACCGTAGGTCTCCTCTCGATCGGCGAGGAGCCGAGCAAGGGTGACGAGCTGCGCAAGCAGGTGCACCCGCTTCTCTCGGCGATGCCCGGCTTCGTCGGCAACGTAGAGGGCCGCGACTTCATGCACGCCGGGACTGACGTGGTGGTCACCGACGGGTTCACCGGCAACGTCGCGCTCAAGAGCCTGGAAGGCGCGCTGCGCTCGCTCGCGAGCCTCGTATTCGGTGTGTTCGAGTCGTCGCCGGCGGCGAAGGCAGCCGGTGACGTGGTCATGCCGATGTTGCTCGAGGCGGCCGAGGCGTACGACCCCGATCTCACGGGTGGCGCGGTCCTGCTCGGCGTGAACGGGGTCTGCGTGATCTCGCACGGCGCCTCGTCGGAGACCGCGATCGTCAAGGCGCTCGGTGTCGCGGCCGATTGCGTTTCCGCAGACGTTCCGCAGCTCGTGCGCAAGGCGGTGGCGAATGCCGGCTGAGACGCACCTCGAGCGTGGCCCGCTTGGTTCCGAGGAAGTGCTCGCGCTGATCCGCGATCAGCTTTCCGAGATCCTCGAGATCGACGAGTCGCTCGTCGTGCGCGAGGCGCGCTTCGCCGAGGATCTCGCGGCCGACTCGCTCGCGCTCATCGAGTTGGTGGAAGCGCTCGAGCAGGAGCTGGGCGAGCGAACGGTGGGGTTCAGCGTGGACGACGAGGACCTCGCCGACCTCGCGACCGTGGGCGACGCGGTGGACTACATCGTTGCTCGGCTCGAGACAGGGAGCGCGGCGCCATGACGCGCGAGGACGAGCTCGTCCGGCTCGAAGGCGCCCTCGGCTACGAGTTCGAGGCGCGAGCCCATCTCGAAGCCGCGCTCGTCCATCGCTCGTACTGCGCTGAGCATGCAGAGGCGAGCCCGAACGAGCGGCTCGAGTTCCTCGGCGATGCCGTGCTCGGCCTGAGTGTCACCGACCACATCTTCGAGGTGTACCCGGAGCTTCCCGAAGGTGAGCTCACGAAGATTCGAGCGTCCGTGGTCAATGCCGAGGTGCTGGCGATCGTCGCCGCCGAGCTCGATCTCGGCAGCGCGTTGCTCTTGGCCAAGGGCGAAGACGCCTCGGGCGGACGTGCGAAGCCGTCGATCCTCGCCGACACCATGGAGGCCGTCATCGCCGCCGTGTACCTGGACGGTGGCCGCGAGTCTGCCGACCGCGTCGTGCTGGGGCTGCTCGGCGAGCGAATTCAAGAGAGTGCCGAAGGCCCTGGTCAGCGCGACGTGAAGACGCGTTTGCAAGAGCTCACCACGCAGCTCCTTGATGTTGTCCCGCGCTACGTCGTCACCGGCGATGGGCCTGACCACTCCAGGAACTTCTACGCCAAGGTGATGTTGCGCCGAGACTGCTACGGCGAGGGCGAAGGTCGCACCAAGAAGGAAGCCGAGAAGGCCGCGGCGCGCGCCGCATGGCAGCGACTGCAAGCGGAACAGTCCGGGGAGATGCCCGCGCTGGCGACCAGCGCAGCGAGAGAAGGAAACGATGCCTGAGCTACCGGAAGTCGAGGTCGTTCGACGAGACCTCGAGCGAGAGATCATCGGCAAGCGCGTGAAGGCCGTCGAGGTGGACGGCATGCGCTCCGTTCGCCGCCATCACAACCGGAAGCAGTTCATCAGCCGGCTCGAGGGCAAGAGGTTCATCAGCGTCGAGCGGCGCGGCAAGTACCTCCTGTGCCGCATCGAGGGGAACGACGTGCTCGTCATCCATCTCGGCATGTCGGGCCAGCTGCTCCGGGCAAAGACCGGGCGAGACGCCAAGGCCAAGCACACCCATGTGACGATCACGTTCACCCAGGGTGGCCAACTGCGCTTCATCGACCCGCGCACGTTCGGTGAGATGTTCGTGACCGAGGTCGACGCGCTCGCGCGGGTCAGCGAGCTGTCCCACCTCGGGATCGACCCGCTCGAGAACGCGATGTCCTGGGAGCAGTTCGGCAGCCTCATCACGAACAAGCACGCCAAGCTCAAGCCGCTGCTCATGGACCAGAAGTTCCTCGCCGGCATCGGCAACATCTACAGCGACGAGATCCTCTGGGGAGCGGGCTTGCGTTGGGATCGCATGAGCGACTCACTCTCCGCGCAGGAGGTGCGCCGCCTCTACCGGGCGATGGTCGAGACGCTCCAGGACGCCGTGAAGTACCGGGGGTCGTCACTCGCCGACATGCAGTACGTCGACCTGCACGGCAAGCCCGGCGAGTACCAGCTCCACCACAAGGTGTACGCGCACGACGGCGACTCGTGCCGTCGCTGTCGCCACGCGATCGTGCGCGAGCGCTACGGCGGTCGCTCCACCTACTACTGCGAGGCATGCCAGGTCTAGAGCCTTGGTCGCACTCGCTCGGCGCCCGGGTTACCCGGTCGCCGCCCTTCGGGCCGGTCGCCGCGTTGACTGAGCCGGATCGTGTTCGCCGGCACGTCTGGGTCGATGGGCGGGTGCAGAACGTGTGGTTCCGTGACGCGTGCCGACGCGAGGCGTTGGCGCAGGGCGTCGACGGCTGGGTCCAGAACCTCGGCGACGGCCGTGTGGAGGCCGTGTTCGAGGGGCCACCCGAGGCCGTCGCCGTGCTCGTCGCCTGGTGCCAGGACGGGCCTCCGCGTGCGCAGGTCAGCCGGGTCGAGGTCCGCGACGAGCTCTTGGGAGCCGAGGACGGGTTCGCGGTGCGCTGACCTGCCCTGACGCCGGGTGCTCGGCATTCACGAAGCCCCTCGGTACGATCCGCTCGTGAACGCGATCGCGAGCCAGAGCGAGCGCTCGCGTCGCAGGTACCCTGCGGCGCAGCGAGCGGGGCCCGAGCGGCCCGGCCCGCAGGGCCGAGAGCGGGACTGATGTTCCTCAAGTCGCTCACGCTGAAGGGCTTCAAGTCGTTCGCCGAGAAGACGACGCTCGACTTCGAGCCCGGCGTCACCGTGGTGGTCGGCCCGAACGGATCGGGCAAGTCCAACCTCGTCGACGCCGTGGCGTGGGTGCTCGGCGCCCAGGGCCCGCGCAGCCTTCGAGGCGGGAAGATGGACGACGTCATCTTCGCGGGCACACCGCAGCGCCAGGCCCTCGGGCGCTGCGAGGTCACGCTCACGATCGACAACACCACCGGCTTGCTCCCGATCGACTTCTCCGAGGTCACGTTCACGCGCACGCTGTTCCGCACCGGTGAGTCGGAGTACGCGCTCAACGGGGTGCCGTGTCGATTGCTCGACTTGCAGGAGCTGCTGTCCGACACCGGAATCGGTCGCCAGCAGCACGTGATCGTCGGTCAAGGACAGCTCGACACGATCTTGAACGCGTCGGCCTTCGACCGCCGCGGCATCGTCGAAGAAGCCGCGGGCATCCTGAAGTACCGCAAGCGCAAGGAGCGCGCCGAGCGGCGGCTCCTCACCACCGAAGGCAACCTGATCCGCCTCAATGACCTGCTGCGCGAGGTCAAGCGCCAGCTCACGCCCCTCCAGCGCCAAGCGGAGGCCGCGCAGAAGCACGGGAGCGTCGTCGGGGAGCTGCGGGCGATCAAGCTCCACTTGGCCGGCCACCAGATCGCTGGTTTCCAGACGCGCCTCGAGCGTCTGAACGACGAGCGGGCTGACCTCGCCACACGAGACGACGAGCTCCGAAGCCGTCTGCGCCAGCTCGACGACTCGGTGCTGGACGCAGAGCACTCGCTCACGGCACTCGGGGGCGATGGCGTCGCCGACTGGGTGGTGCGCGTCGAATCGCTGCGCGAGCGCGGGAGAGGTCTCGCGGCACTCGTCGGCGAGAAGCGTCGCGGTGTCCAGCGGGAGCTGACCGCCGCGGCCGACATGGGCGTCGCGGAGACCCTCGTTGCCGATCAGGTCGGGTTGCGCAACGAGCTCGAGACGCTCGACGCGCAGGTCGATGGGCTCACGCTGCCCGGCACCGATGCGCAGATCGCGGCAGACACGGCCGAGGAGACGCTGAGCGCGGCCGAGGATCGCTGGCGCGTCGCCGAAGGAGATGCGGCGCGCGCCCGCGCCCGCGCCGACGCCATGGAGCAGCAGCTGCGAGCGGCGCGCGCCGATGCCGCCACGGCGGAGCTGGACGCGATCGACGGTGTCGTTGGCCCGGTGATCGATCACCTCGAGATCGAGTCGGGTGCCGAGGCCGCCGTTGCCGCCGCGCTCGGCGAGGCGATGCGCGCCGTGGTCGTGCGCGCCGGCGACGCGGCGAGGTCGGCGGTCGAACGGCTGCATTCGGGCGACGCGCGCGCGCTCGTGCTCGTGGTCGATCCCGACCGCACGCCGTCCCTGCGCAGCGTTGATGCGCCGCCAGGCGCGCGCCCGGTGGTCGACCTCGTCCGCACGCAGGTTCCTGGTCTCGCCGAGGCGCTCGCGCGTCTGCTGGCCCGGTCGGTGCTCGTGGGAGACTGGCGCACCGCGCTTGACCTCGTGCTGGCTCGGCCCGATCTCGTCGCGGTGACCACCGACGGCGACCGGCTCGGTGGTGACGGCGTCTGGAACGTTGGAGGCGCGGCGGCCCCGGTCATTACCCAAGCCGCGCTCGACGAGGCGCTCGCGCGGGCCGCGGCGGCCGACGTCACGCGGGCCGAGGCCCAGCGAACGGTCGAGTCGGCCCGGGCCGCCCTGGCTGCGGCGCGCGCGGCGGAGCTGCGGCGGGCCGCGGTCGAAGAGCGCCGCGCCGTGCTCGCGGCGCGCCTCGGCGAGGTCGAGGCGAGGCTGGCGGCCCGCGACCCCGAGACCAACGCGGTGGCCGAGCGCCAGCGCGTGTCGCTGCTCGAGCGCGACGCCTCGTTCGCAACGCTGACGCGCCGGCTGGCCGACCATCGCGCCGCTGTGGACGCGCTCCACGATCGTGTGCGCGAACGGCGACGCCGGCAGGCCGACGCGGCACGCTCGTCGGCGGAGCAACTCGACTCCCTGCGCACCGAGCGTGCCGAGCTCGAGCGTGGGCTCGGCGAGGTCCGTGAGCGCCAGTCGCGCGCCGAGATCGATGACGCCGAGACGCGGATCAAGCTGGAGAGCTCGGTGGATGTGCTGCGCACCGAGTTCGACGTGGAGCCTGCCGCCGCGCTCGATGCGCCCGCGCCCGCGGTGCCGGAGGGCACCACGCTCGCGGGCCGTGCTCGCGAGCTCGAGCGCGAGGTGCGCTTGATGGGCCCGATCAACCCGCTCGCGCTGGAGGAGCACCGCGCTCTCGAAGAGCGCCACGAGTTCCTCTCCGGGCAGCTCGAAGACGTGCGCTCGAGTCGCAAGGAGCTCACGCGCGTCGTGCGTGCCGTGGACGCTGAGATCGTGAAGGTCTTCGAGCAGGCGTTCGCCGACGTGTCGGAGCACTACATGCGGCTCTTCGCCACGCTGTTCCCCGGCGGCCAGGGTCGACTCCTGCTCACTGATCCCGAGAACCTCCTCGAGACCGGGATCGAGATCGACGCCCGTCCGTTGGGCAAGAACGTCCGGCGGCTGTCGCTGCTGTCGGGTGGCGAGCGTTCACTTGCGGCGCTCGCGTTCCTGTTCGCGGTGTTCCGCGCCCGCCCGTCGCCCTTCTACCTGCTCGACGAGGTCGAGGCCGCGCTCGACGACGTGAACCTGCACCGGTTCCTCGATCTCGTCGACGAGTTTCGCGACGAAGCGCAGCTGGTGATCGTCACGCACCAGAAGCGCACGATGGAGGCTGGCGACATCCTCTATGGCGTCTCGATGCCGCCGGGCGGGTCGACCCGCGTCGTCTCGCAGCGCGTCAGCGACGTCGTCGAAGCCTGAGCGTGTTGCTGGGTGCGCTCCTCACGCAGGCCGCGGGGGAGAAGGTTGCGGCGTGCGGTCCCACCGCTGACCAGTCGTGGCTCTGCTCGACGGTCTACGAGATCACGGGCAACCGCGATGCCGCGGAGCTGGCCGACACGTTGGCGAGCCCGATCCGCATCGTCTTCATCGTCGGGCTCGCGGTGCTTGCAACCTGGTTCTCCCGCCGACTGATCCGGCGGCTCGCGCGGCGG
Organism: Acidimicrobiia bacterium; assembly: GCA_040881685.1. NCBI lineage: Bacteria > Bacillati > Actinomycetota > Acidimicrobiia > Acidimicrobiia bacterium. The sequence continues at coordinate 49,201 of JBBECS010000015.1, forward strand.
GTGACGACGGCACCGCAGATCGGGCCCCTGTCCGGCGCCCGCCGCGCGCAACGTATCGAGACCATGACGCATGTGACGAGCAGCATCGTCACCGTCCTCATCTCCCTGATCGCGTTGTTCGTCGTGCTCGGCGAGATCGGCGTGGACATTGCGCCGCTGATTGCTGGTGCCGGCGTGATGGGCGTTGCGCTCGGGTTCGGAGCGCAGAGCATCGTGCGGGACTTCCTCTCCGGCTTGTTCATGGTGGGCGAGGACCAGTTCGGCGTGGGTGACGTGATCGATGTCGGCGGCGTCGTCGGGACGGTCGAGGGCTTCACGCTGCGGGTCACGCGGCTGCGCGACATCGAGGGGAGCGTCTGGCACGTGCCGAACGGCGAGATCAAGCGGGTGGGCAACCAGTCCCAGCAGTGGGCGCGCGCCGTGCTCGACCTCGCGGTCGCCTACGACACCGACATCCCGCAGGCCACCACGTTGATCGAAGAGGTGGTCGGCGCGATGTGGCATGACCCCGAGTGGACTCCGCAGATGCTGTCGGAACCTGAGGTGTGGGGTGTCGAGGCGTTCGTGCCCGAGGGTCCCGTCATCCGCACCGTGGTGAAGACCAAGCCGCACGAGCAGTGGAGGATCGCGCGCGAGATGCGCGCTCGCATCCTGGCGGCGTTCGACGAGGCCGGCATCCAGATCCGCCGGTAAGGAGCGGAGCGGAGCCGTGCTCGGATGAGCGGGACGGCGGAGCGAAGCGACCCGGGAATTAGGATCAAACCAGCGATGAAGCGCGGACGTGAACGCAAGAGCCGTCCGAAGCTGCGCGACCGCATGTCTCGCACGCGCGCTGGATTCGGGCGGCTGCGCGGCCGCGGGGCACTCAGCGATGAGCTGTGGGAAGACCTCGAGGAGACGTTGCTCCTCGCCGACGTCGGTCTCCCGACCACCGCCGTGCTCCTCGAGCAGGTGAAGGCGCGCGCCGCGGCCGACAAGGTTCGCGACGCGGATGCGCTCCCGGCGCTGCTGGAGCACGAGATCACCGCGGTCATGAGCCCCGACGCTGACCGCACGCTGCATCGCGCCCCGACCGGGCCGAGCGCTTGGCTCCTCGTGGGGGTCAACGGGGTGGGGAAGACGACGACGATCGCCAAGCTCGCGGCGCAGGAGATCGAGGACGGCAATCGAGTCGTGCTCGCGGCTGCCGACACCTTCCGCGCCGCGGCGGCAGACCAGCTCGCGCATTGGGCCGACGAGCTCGGTGTTCACCTCGTGCGCGCGCAGGAAGGTGCTGACCCTGGGTCGGTCGCGTTCGATGCCGTGGAGGCTGCGGCATCGCGTGGTGCCGACGTGGTTCTTGTGGACACCGCCGGCCGCCTCCACACCAAGGCCAACTTGATGGCCGAGCTCGGGAAGATCGTGCGCGTGGTCGAACGGACGCCTAGTGGGCTGCACGAGGTGCTGCTGGTGTTGGACGCGACGACCGGCCAGAACGGGTTGACGCAGGCGCGCGACTTCACCGAAGCGGTGGGCATCACGGGCGTAGTGCTGACCAAGCTCGACGGCACCGCCAAAGGCGGCATCGTGATCGCGATCGAGCACGAGCTCGGCGTGCCGGTGAAGCTCGTGGGCATCGGCGAAACGCCCGACGATCTCGTGCCGTTCGACCCTGCCGAGTTCGCCGCCGCGCTCGTGCGTGATGACACCGACTCGGGCGGGGAGTGATGTTCGACACCCTCGCCGATCGCTTCGAGGGCATCTTCCGCCAGTTGCGCGGCAAGGGTCGCCTCTCGGATGCCGACGTCGACGCGGTGGCACGCGAGATCCGCCTCGCGCTTCTCGAAGCCGACGTGCACGTGAGCGTGGTCAAGCAGTTCGTTCGTCGCGTGAAGGAGCGCGCCGTTGGCGAAGATGTCACGAAGAGCCTCAGCCCCGGGCAGCAGGTGATCAAGATCGTCCACGAGGAGCTCACCGCGACCCTGGGTGGCGCCGCCGGCAAGCTCCAGGGCGGTTCGCGTTCGCCGTCGGTCGTGATGCTCGCCGGGCTCCAAGGGTCGGGGAAGACCACCGCCGCAGCGAAGCTCGCCCGTCATCTGGAGCGTGACGGTAAGAAGGTGTTGCTCGTGGCGGCCGACCTCCAGCGGCCGGCGGCCGTCGAGCAGCTGCGTGTGTTGGGTGAGCGCGTCGGAGTTCCGGTCTTCGCGGAGCCGACCGACCCGGTGTCCGTCGCTCAGGCTGGTGTGGAGGAGGCGCGTCGCCTGGGATGCGGTGTCGTGGTCCTCGACACGGCCGGTCGCATCCAGGTCGACAGCGAGCTCATGGACGAGCTCGCGCGCATGCGGGACGCGGTCGATCCCGACGACGCGCTGCTCGTGCTCGACGCGATGACCGGCCAGGAAGCCGTGAACGTGGCCGAGACGTTCGCCGCAACGATCGCGCTCACCGGTGTGATCTTGACGAAGCTCGACGGCGACGCGCGTGGCGGGGCTGCGCTCTCGGTGAAGGAGGTGACCGGGCTCCCGATCGTGTTTGCCGGCGTCGGCGAGAAGCTCGACGCCTTCGAGCCGTTTCATCCCGACCGGATGGCGAGCCGCATCCTCGGCATGGGCGACGTGCTCACGCTCATCGAGAAGGCCGAGGCCACGTTCGACGCGGAAGAGGCGGCCAAGACCGAAGAGAAGCTGCGCAAGGGCGAGCTCACGCTCGAGGACTTCCTCGATCAGATGCGCCAGATGAAGAAGATGGGGCCGATTCAGAACATCATCGGGATGCTCCCTGGCATGCCCAAGGAGCTACGCGACGCCGACATCGACGAAGGCGAGCTCGGTCGGGTCGAAGCGATCATCTGCTCGATGACCCCGGCCGAGCGGCGAGACCCGTCGCTCATCAACGGATCACGCCGGAAGCGCATCGCCACCGGCAGCGGCACGACCACCGCGCAGGTCAACGCGGTGCTCAAGCAGTTCAAGGCCGTGCAGCAGATGATGAAGCAGTTCACGCGGCCGGGGAAGAAGGGCCGCCGGGGTGGCATGGCGATGCCAGGAATGCCAGGGATACCCCAGGGACTCTGAATCGCGTATCGTTCAGCGATGCTGATGCTGAGGTTCGCGCTGCGGGTCGTGCTCTTCTTCTTGGCCTTGGGGATCGTCATCGGGATCGCGACACCGGAGACGGGGCCGACCGAAAAGATCGTGCTCGTGTTCATGCTCGTCGGCGTGTTGGCCGCCGGCATCCCCGCCGGCCGCATCGGTGTTCGTCACACGCAGTGGGGCGGGCTCGCCGACTGAGTCGCGACCGGCTGGGAGGCGATCCGGCCATCTTCGCTAGGCTGCCCTCTCTGCGCACACGTGCCTGACGTCTGCGCCTTGATCGATCGAATCCTGTTGGACGTTTTGGAGAGGAAACACCGCTCGTGGCCGTGAAGATCCGCTTGATGCGGGTAGGGAAGACCAAGCAGCCCACCTATCGCGTGGTCGTGGCCGACGAGCGGTCGCCCCGCGATGGGCGGATCATCGAGACGATCGGCCACTACGGCCCCCGGGAAGACCCGTCGTACTTCGACCTCGACAACGAGAAGGCCCTGAAGTGGCTGCGCCAGGGTGCGCAGCCGAGCGAGCAGGTGCAGAAGCTGCTCACCGTCCACGGCGTGTGGGCCACCTTCGAGGCCGAGAAGGGCCGCAAGCCCGACACCAAGCTGAACCGCCGGGGTTTCCTCACCGGCAAGAACGTGACGCCGAAGCGCAAGAAGAAGGAAGTCCCGGAAGCCGCGGCACCTGCGGCCGACGCGCCCGCAGCCGAGGCGCCCGCCGCAGAAGCACCGGAGGCAGAAGCCGCGCCCGTAACCGAAGCCGCGCCAGCTACGGAAGCAGCGCCCAAAGCGGAAGCTGCAGCGCCCGAGCCGGAGGCGGCTGCCGAAGCGCCGGCCGCCGCGGCCGACGAGAGCGCGGAGGACGCGAGCGAATGATCGACGAAGACGACGACAACATCGGCAACCGGATCGACGACAACGAGTTCGAGGACGACGACGACGACCTCGACGACGACGTCGAGATCGGCGCCGAAGGTAACCGCATCACCGGCACGCGCGCACGCGCGGTCGTCGAGCACGTGGCCCGCTCGTTGGCGGACGACCCCGACGCGATTGAGGTCGACCTCTCGGAGCGCCGCGGCGAGGTCATGTTGCTCGTGCACGCCAACCCTGACGACATGGGCAGGCTCATCGGCCGTCGGGGACGGGTCATCCAGGCGATGCGCCAGGTGGCGCGCGCCGCGGGCGCGGCCGAAGGCATCAAGGCGACGGTCGACGTCGCGGAGTAGCGCCGCAACGGGCATGCCCGACGAGGCGCCGGAACGGTTGGAGGTCGGGCGAATCGGCCGACCGCGCGGCTTGCGGGGCGACGTGACGGTCATGCTCGTCACCGACCGCAATGAGCGCATGGAACCGGGCGCGCATCTCTTTGCCGGTGATTACACGATCGTCGTCGAATCATCCCGGCGCCATCGCGCCGGATGGGTCGTGCACTTCGCCGGGGTCGACGACCTCGCTGGCGCGGAAGCACTGCGGGGCCTGGTGCTCTCGGCCGAGCCACTCGACGCCGGTGACGACCCCTGGGTGCACGACCTCATCGGCTGCGAGGTGCGAGACACGGCCGGGCGCGCGCTCGGGACCGTGACCGCGGTGGAGGCCAATCCCGCCCACGACCTGCTGGTGCTCGAGGGCGGAGCGCTCATTCCGATGCCGTTCGTAGTCGAGCACACCCCCGGCCTGGTCGTCATCGATCCGCCCGAAGGTTTGCTCTGATGCGCATCGACGTCTACACGGTGTTCCCCGAGTACCTCGACGGCGCGCTCGCGGCGTCACTGCTCGGCAAGGCGCGTGCCGCGGGCGTCCTCGACGTTCGCTTGCACGACCCGCGCGACTGGGCGACCGACGCGCACCGCAGCGTGGACGACACGCCGTTCGGCGGTGGAGCGGGCATGGTCATGACACCCGAGCCGCTGTTCGCCGCGGTGGAGGCGACCGAGCCGGAGCGGCCGCTGTTCCTGCTCTCGCCGAGCGGTCGTCGCTTCGATCAGCCGTTGGCGCGCAGCCTCGCCGGCGGTGCGGGTTTCTCGCTCGTGTGCGGGCGCTACGAAGGCGTCGACCAGCGCGTCGCCGATCATCTGTGCGACGACGAGCTCTCGGTCGGTGACTATGTGCTCGCCGGCGGCGAAGCCGCGGCGCTCGTCGTGATCGAAGCCGCCGCGCGTCTCGTACCCGGCGTCATTGGGAACGACGAGTCGGCCGAGCACGAGTCGTTCGGTGAACACCAGGGCCTGCTCGAGGAGCCGCAGTACACGCGCCCAGCGGAGTTCCGGGGCTGGTCGGTGCCCGAGGTCCTGCGGTCCGGCGATCACGCGCGGATCGACCGGTGGCGTCATGCCCAGGCCTTGCACCGGACCAAGGCCCGCCGCCCCGACCGCTTCCCCGCGGTGCTCACCCCCGAGGACGAGGCCGCGCTCGAGGAGTTCCCCCAGGAAGACGGCGCCTGAACCCACGGCGCCAAGCGAGCAGGCCCCCGCTACGATGGGTTCCCCGTCCGGCGAGTCTTGGAGATGTCGATGAATGCCACCGACCTGGTCGATGCCGCCCGGGTCCGCACCGACATCCCCGACTTCGCGCCCGGCGACACCCTCAAGGTGAGCGTGCGAGTGGTGGAAGGTAACCGCGAGCGGATCCAGGTGTTCCAGGGTGTGGTGACGCGGCGCAAGGGAAGCGGAGTCCGTGAGACGTTCACGGTTCGCAAGATCAGCTTCGGGGTGGGCGTCGAGCGCACCTTCCCGGTCCACTCGCCGATCCTCGCCAAGATCGAGGTGGCAAACCGCGGCGACGTGCGGCGAGCGAAGCTCTACTACCTGCGCGACCGGATCGGGAAGGCCGCCAAGGTCAAGGAAAAGCGCGTTTGACCCGAGGACCCGCGTCGTCGTGAGCTCCGAAGACCTGGAGCGCTACGAGACCGAGATCGAGCTCCAGCTGTACCGGGAGTATCGCGACGTTCTCCCGATGTTCGCGTACGTCGTCGAGACGGAGCGGCGCTTCTATCTCGCCAACGGCGTCGAGGTGCACACCGAGAACGAGGGTGGTCAGCCGTACTTTTGCATCGAGCTGACCGACGCGTGGGTGTGGGACATGTACCGGCCCGCTCGCTTCGTGGCCAATGTGCGCGTGCTCAGCTTCAAAGACGTGAACATCGAGGAGCTCGCGGGCAAGGACCTCTAGCCGGGTGAGCCGCGATCCTCGCCGGGCGCTCGGTGCGTCGGGAGAGGACCTCGCGGCCCGGTGGTATGCCAAACGTGGCTACCTGCTGCTCGACCGGAACTGGCGCTGCCGCGAGGGTGAGCTCGATCTGGTGCTCTCGGCCAAACGGACCGTTGTGTTCTGCGAGGTCAAGACGCGTCGCAGTGACGCATTCGGTGCGCCGTTCGAGGCGGTCACGCCGACCAAGCAGCGGCGCTTGCGGGGGCTCGCGGCCCGCTGGCTCGACGAGCACCCGCAGCGAGGCGTCGATCTCCGCTTCGACGTGGCGTCGGTGTACGCGCCCCGTGGTGAGGCGCCGCGCGTCGAGGTGATCGAAGCGGCCTTCTAACGCCGTTTCGTGCGAGCCGAGCGTTGCCAGCACGACGTGTGCCAGTGTCGGCGATCGTCGGGTGCGCGGCGTGGAACCACAACGGTGTGCCCTTCGCCGGGTCGGATCTCGTGGTCGCACCCGGGGCAGCGGTAAGCCTTGACCGCTTCGTACGGTTGCACGCGGCGGACGTCGACGCCGTCATCGGCGTCATCGGGGAACTCGTGGTCCGCCACCTCGGCGACTATCCGAAGAACGCCCAGGCCAACAGCGCGGCGATCACCAACAGCCCGGCGGCGACGATCGCCGCGTCACCGGAGTGCTTCACGCGCGCCCGGAACGGGTTGTAGCCCACGGCGGTACGGTAGCGGCACGGAGATGCAACGGAGGCGTGGCCGGACGGCCGGGACGCCGGAGTGGAATCGACCCGAGATGAAGTCGCTGAAGACCTTGCTCGTCGATCGTGACGACCACGGCGTGGTCACGATCACGATGAACCGTCCCGAGAAGAAGAACGCGATGAGCCCGGAGATGACGACGGAGCTCACGCACCTGCTCGACGAGATTGCCGACTCGCGCGATGACCGGGTGCTCGTGCTCACCGGCGCCGGCGACGCGTTCACGTCGGGTGCCGACCTCACGCCTGGCAAGGGCAGCGACAAGGAAAAGGGTTTCGGCACCGGTGGTGCGGGCACCGCACTGCACGGCATGCGCCGACTGGGCCGGTTGGTCCTGCGCCTGCACGACCTGCCGAAGCCGACGATTGCCGCGGTCAACGGGGCCGCAGTCGGTGCGGGGTGCAACCTGGCGCTCGGCTGCGACCTCATCATCGCGTCCGACGCCGCACGCTTCTCCGAGATCTTCGCCCGCCGCGGACTGTCGCTCGACGGCGGCGGCTCGTGGTTGTTGCCGCGACTCATCGGCCTGCACAAGGCGAAGGAGCTTGCCTTTCTGGCCGAGATCATCTCGGCCGAGGAAGCCGAGCGCTACGGCATCGTGAACCGTGTCGTCCCCGCTGGCGATCTCGAGGAGGTGGTCACCGAGTTGGCCCGCAAGATCGCCGCGCAACCGCCGATCCAGATCTCCATCACCAAGAAGCTGCTCAACCAGTCGTCGTCGGTGTCGATGGCCGAGGCCGTCGAGTTCGAGGACGTCGCCCAGACCCTCGCCTTCTCGTCACGCGACACCGCCGAAGCGATGGCGGCTTTCATCGAGAAGCGCGACCCCACGTTCATCGGGGAGTAGCTCGTCAGCGCGGCCAGATCGCGCCTTGGGCGCGGTCGATCCAGCCGGTGCGCTCGAGCTCGAACAACGCGACGGCGACGCGTTCTGGAGTGAGAGCCGCGCGACTCGCGAGCTGGTCTGGGGTTGCCGCGTCGCCCCCGAGTGCGCGGAGCAACGCGGCGCCGTCGGACCCTGGTGTAGGGCGCGCCGGCGCCCGGAGCGCGGGGGCACTCCCGTCCGAAAGGCCGAGCGCGACGAGCAGGTCACTCCACTCGAGGAGCGGTTGGGCGCCATCGGCGATGAGCTCGTTCGTGCCGTGCGCGGCGGGGTTGCGTCGGGATCCCGGCACCGCGAGCACCGTGCGGCCGTACTCGAGCCCGTACTGCGCGGTGATGCGCGCGCCGCCCTTCAGGGTGGCCTCGACGACGACGACCACCTCGGCGAGCGCGGCGATGATGCGGTTGCGCACTGGGAAGCGCCAACGCTCCGGACGAGCACCGAACGCGGCTTCACCGACGACGATCCCGGCGGCGCGCACCCGCTCGTACAGCGATCGGTGGCGACGCGGGTATTCGATGTCAACCCCGGTCGCGACGACACCCACCGTGAGCCCGCCGGCGGCGAGTGCTCCTTCGTGCGCCGCCGCGTCGATGCCGATGGCCATGCCGCTCACGACCGTGATGCCGACCGCGCCCAGATAAGCACCGAGCTCGCGCGCGTCCGTCAGGCCGTGAGGCGAAGCCGCGCGAGTGCCCACGATTGCCACGCGGCGCGCCGCGAGCGCATCCGGCCGTGCCCCCTCGGCGAGGAGCACCGAAGGACGGTCGGGAACGGGATCATCGATCGGATAGTCGGGAGCGCCATCGACCCACACGAACGTCCCGCGCCGTGCAAGTCGCAACGCCATGCCATCCGCGTCGACCGAGCTCCGCCAGTCGCGAGCAAGAGCGATGCGGCTCGACATCATCGGGGTGCCGCGTTCCGCCGAGAGCTCGGCATCGGCTGCGCGACCCTCACGGACTGCGACGAGGGCCTGCCGAACGCTCCCGAAATGATCAACAAGTGCGCGCAGGCGGCCCGGTGTCATCTTCGGAAGGCACGCCAGCGTGGCCGCGGCCACCTCTCGGCTTGGTTCGGTCATGGCACGTCTTCGCGCAGCAGGGCGGCCCAGAGCACGTGGGCTTCCCGGACATCAGGTGAGTCGTCGAGGTCGGCCAGCGTGCGCGCCACGCGACGGATACGCGCCGCACCGCGACCAGTCATGCCTCGAAGCTCCGCCTGCGCCCGCCATGCGGCGAGCGCCTCCGGACTGAGAGGGACGAGCCGCTCGAGTGCTCCCGCCGGAATGTGGCCATTGGTTCGCCACGGCGTGCCCGTGAGACGCGCGTGCTGACGAGCTACCGCGCCCGTCACGCGCTCGCGAACCGCTTGGGAGGACTCACCGGTCGAGTCGACGGCTTCGGGAGGACGCACGGCGAGCCGGAGATCGAAGCGGTCGAGCAATGGAGCCGAGAGTCGGCGCCGGTAGCGAGCCCGTTCACGCTCGCCGCATGCACATCCGGGCGGGCCGAGGCCACACGGGCACGGATTCGTGCACGCGACGAGCAGGAAGTCCGCGGGAAACGTGAGTGTGATCGGCTGGCGCGCGATCCGCACGACCCGCTCTTCGAGGGGCTGCCGGAGCGCGTCGAGTGCACTCGGGGGGAACTCGCCCAGCTCGTCGAGGAAGAGCACGCCACGGTGGGCGAGCGTGACCTCGCCCGGGTTCGGGCGACCGGCCCCACCCCCGACGAGCGCGGGCACCGACGCCGTGTGATGCGGCGCGCGCACGGGTGGTCGGCGCATGAGCCCGCGAGGGGCGCGGCCAGCGACGGAGTGGATGCGGGTGGCTTCGAAGGCTTCGTTGTCGCCCAAGGCGGGCAGGATCGTGGCGAGCCGACGGGCCAGCATCGTCTTGCCGGCGCCGGGCGGTCCGGTGAGGAGCAGGTGGTGGTGGCCAGCAGCGGCGACCTCGAGCGCGCGTCGCGCCCAGGCCAGACCACGCACGTCGGCCAGGTCAAGCGGTTCGGCATCGAAGGGCTCGTCATCGTCGCCACGCGCGGGAGGCGGCGGGGGATCGGGCCAGGCCGCTTCACCCTTGAGGCAGGCGCGCAGCTCCCTGAGCGAACGCGCGACCCGAACCTGTACACCGCGCGCGAGCGCAGCCTCTGCGGCATCGGCGTCGGGGACGATGACCGTGGCAACGCCGATGTGCACGAGTGCATCCACGAACGCGAGCGTGCCGGGGACCGATCGGACCGACCCGTCGAGTCCGAGCTCGCCGACGACGCCGACGCCGTCGAGCACACCAGCAGGCAGCTCGTCGGCACCGAGCAGCAACCCGAGCGCGACCGCGAGCTCGAGGCCGGCGCCCGTCTTGCGTACACCGCCTGGCGCGAGGTTGACGGTGATGCGTTGCTGGGGCCACGGCAAGTCCGAAGACAGCAGGGCGGCGCGCACTCGCTCGCGTGATTCGCGAACCGCCGTATCGGGGAGCCCGACCAGGTGATACGCGGGCAGCCCCGCGGACACGTGGACCTCGACCGTGACGATCTGCCCCTCGACACCGAGCAGCGTGGCGCTGACCACCGACGCGAGCACCGCGACCTCCAACGGAGAGCCGGTGCGAGCGCACCGGACCGGGCTGGCAGGTCGTCAACCGCGACCGCGACGGGTGGAAGGCACCGTATGAGCCGGGTGTGACAGCACCGATCTCGGGCGCAGCGAGGCAGGTGGTGGTGTGGGAGGCCACGTTGAGTGGCTACCGTTTGCGGATGCCCTGGGATGTTGATGGCTATCTGGCCACGCTGGGCGGCAGGAGCCCCCACACCCAACGGGCCTACGAGCACGACGTTCGTGAGTTCGTGGGCTGGGCCGAGCGGGGTGGCTGCCCCGAGCCGGTGAACGCCGACCGCCGAGCACTGCGCCGATACCTCGCCTTTCTGGGCACTCGGGGTTTCGCCCGTCGCTCGGTCTCGCGCAAGGCGGCCGCGGTCCGGGCCTACCTCCGGCACCTCCACCGCCAGGGCGTGTTGCCCACGGATCCGGGCCGCGCCCTGCGCGCGCCGCGTGGCGACGCCCGGCTGCCGCGGGTCCTGCGGGCCGAGGAGGCCGCCGCGCTCCTCGACGGTGCCGGCGCGCGGGTCGACCTGCCCGACACGCTCGACGATCCGCTCGCCGCCGCGCTCGCGCGCCGTGACGTCGCCGTCCTCGAGGTCCTCTACGGCGCCGGGCTGCGCGTGAGCGAGTGCTGCGGTCTGAAGATCGAGGACTGCGATCTCCGGGCCGGGCTCGTCACCGTGCTCGGGAAGGGTGGCCGCGTCCGGCGCGTCCCGATCGGCGAGCCCGCGCGCGACGCAGTCACTGACTGGCTCAGTCGCGGCCGAGCCGTGCTGGCAACACCCGACTCACCGCCCGACGCGGTGTTCCTCGCGCGCCGAGGCGGTGCACTCTCCACGCGTGAGTCGCATCGCATCGTCGCCGCGCAGCCCACAGGCACGCGCGGCAAGCTCCATCCCCATGCACTTCGGCACGCGTATGCGACGCACCTCCTCGAGGGCGGCGCCGACCTGCGTGCGGTGCAGGAGCTGCTTGGTCATGCCGACCTGGCCACCACGCAGATCTACACGCACGTGACCCGCGACCGCCTCCGCGCCGTCTACGACGAAAGCCATCCCCGTGCCTGACGATCCGGAGACGACCGCGCTCGTCAACGACCTCTGGCAGGTCTACAAGAAGGGCGGCACGACCGCGGCTCGCGAGCGCCTGATCATCCACTACTCGCCGCTCGTGAAGTTCGTCGCCGGCCGCGTTGCCTCCGGGCTCCCACAGAACATCGAGCAGACCGACCTCGTGAGCTACGGGATCTTCGGGCTCATCGACGCCATCGACAAGTTCGAGCCCGAGCGCGGCTTCAAGTTCGAGACGTACGCGATCGCTCGCATCAAGGGCGCGATCATCGACGAGCTCCGCTCCATCGACTGGGTGCCGCGCTCGGTGCGGGCTAAGGCCCGTGCGGTGGAGCGCGCCTACTCCGAGCTCGAGAACGAGCTGCGCCGGAACCCGCAGGACTCCGAGGTGGCCGCGAAGCTCGGGCTCTCCGAAGACGAGTTCGGCCAGACGCTGTCGCAGATCTCGTTCACCGGTCTGGTCGCGCTCGACGAGCTGATCGGTGGCGGTAGTGGCGATGGCGGGGGTGGTTCCACGCTGGGCGACACGATCTCGGACGGTGGCCACAACCCGGTCGAGGCGTTTGAAGTCGACGAGATGAAGCACCTGCTCGCCGACCTGATCAACCGGATGCCCGACCGCGAACGTCTCGTCCTCACCCTCTACTACTACGAGGCGCTCACCCTGGCGGAGATCGGCCAGGTGCTCGGTGTCACCGAGAGCCGCGTGTGCCAGATCCACACCAAGGCGATCCTCCAGCTGCGCGCCCGTCTGGCCGACCCCGCGTAGGCGCCCAGAAAACCCCGCTCGACCTCTTCCCATTCGTCGCGCGCGCCACTACGGTGCGCTCGCACTTCCTTTGGCTTCCCCGCCCGTGCTCTAGCTCCGGGGGAGGCCGATGCCACCGCCTCGTTCGTTGGGTTGGCGCGTGCGGTGGCTCGCCTTCGCCACCCTCGTCGCAGTCGTTGCCACCGCACTGCCAGACGCGCCGGCCGGCGCTGACAGCTCGACTTGGGCTCCGCCGGTGCCTGGCGCCGTTGTTCGTCCGTATGTCGAGCCGCTCGCTCGTTTTGCGTCGGGCCATCGAGGCGTCGACTTCGCCGCCCCGGCCGGCACCGAAGTTCGCGCCGCGAACGACGGCCGCGTCACGTTCGCTGGCACTGTCTCGGGCTCGCTCCATGTCGTGGTCGAGCACGCGGGCGGCATTCGCACGTCGTACTCGTTCCTCGCTCGCATCGAAGTCGACGAAGGAGCCGCGGTGCGCCGCGGCGAGACGCTCGGGATCGCCGGTGGGAGCGGGGGCGGTCACCGCCCCGGCGCCTTGCACTTCGGTACCCGGATTGGTGATCGCTACTTCGACCCGATGCTCCTCTTCGGACCGACGGATCTCACCGAGCTGGTGCGTCTCGTTCCTTCTGGGGTGCGTGTTCCATCCGACGAGACGTTCATCTGGCGCGAGCTCCAGGACGACGGCGACGACTGCGCGGGCGGCATCCCGCTGGTGGAACAGCTGTGCGACGCGGGGGAGGCGGTCGTTGGGGTCGTCGGCGAACGTGCCCGAGAGCTGTGGGAGCAGGTCGAGGACTTGGTCGACCTGGGGCTTGCCGCGCTGCGGACGGTCGTGGAGGCGACCCGTGAGCTGGTCGAGCGGGTCGAGCGCGTCGCGCGCGACGTCCTCCAGACGCTGCGCGATGTGGCCAACAAGGTTGAACGCGCCGTCGAGGAGCTGGCCACCAAGATCGCCAACGGCGCGATCGCGGTCTTCAACGCCGTCGTCGAGGCAGGACGGAAGCTGTACGAACAGCTCACGTCGTGTCCACAGCCACCGCCGCGAGCGCACTCGAAGGGTTCGGGAAACGTCGCCGTCGCGGTTGGTGGTCTCGGCAGCTGGAGGCGGCGTCAGCAGCCGGACGCGCATGGCGATGCATACGACGAGAAGTTCCAGACCCGCTGGCGGATGCTCGGCTACGACCGCGACGAGGTCGAGTACTTCTCCTACCGGCCCGGGTCACGGACGTATGGCCCGAAGGACACCTTGAGCGATCTTCACGCGCAGGCGCGGTCGCTCGGGCGTCAGATCCAGGAGCAGGCACGTGCACATCCGGGCACGGCCATCGACCTTGTGGGCCACTCGCAGGGCGGGCTCGTCATCGACCTGTTTCTGACCGACGTCTACGGCGGCCACGAGGATGAATACCCACCAATCGACAACGTCGTGACGTTCGGTTCACCGCACGAAGGCACGCCCATCGCCGATCTCGGGCAGCAGATCAGCGATCACATGTTTGCCGGACCGATCGTGAGGTTGCTCGACCCGACCGACATCATCGGCGCGGAGTCCGTCGAGCAGATGACGTCGGACTCGGAGACGATCAAGAAGCTCTGGGACGCCGGCGAGGCTCCGGAGGACATTCGATTCATCTCGATCATCGGTTCCGAGGATCCGATCGTGCCGTCCAACCGTGCCGACGTGCCGGGTGCGACGAAGGTCGTCGTACCGGCCGGCGCCCCGCTGTGGCCTGATGACCATTCGGCAGTGCTTCGCGATGACGACGCGATCAGCGCCGCGCAGGCACATCTGAGCGGACGCGCACCGGCCGACTCCTGCGGCTTGTTCACCGATGTCGGCGGCTGGCTCTACACGGAGCTCGTCGACAAGGTCAACGAGAGGATCTCGTTGACGCCCGGCGGCACCGCACATCCCTACAACCCGGAGTACTGGCGATCATGAGCGCTCACCTTCACCGATTTGGCACGTTCCTCACGCTGTTCGTGGTGGTCGTCGTGCTCGCGGGACACCCCGCGGCACGCGCCGCGGAGCCGACGCTCGATGAAGGTTGGCAATCTTCCGGACCTATCGAACCGCAGTCGCTCGCGGCCGACGCGCAGGGCGCGGTGGCGCTCGGACGCACAGGTGAAGTCGTCGTCGTCGACGCCGCTGGCCTCGAGCGATGGCGGCGGACCATCGTGGCTGACGTCGACTTCGGCCCAGTTGCTATCGGCGCCGACCTCGTGGTCGTCACCGTCGACGACGAAGGACTGATCGCGTTCGAGCGGGCGTCGTCGGAGGGCCGGTGGGAGCACCTGGCTGCGGGTGCGCGCGACGTCGCCGTCGGCGCCACCTCCGACGGCACGAGCGCGGTTGCGGTCGTGAGTGACCTCGGAGTCCTCGAACTCGTGGATGGTGCGACGGGGACCGTGCGCTGGACGGCTGCGTTCCCGATCGCCGACGCGATCATTGCCGCGCGCACGTGGGTCGTCGGCGAACGCGTTGTGCTCTTCTGGACCGACGATGCCGGTGCTCATGTGCGGGCGTTCACCTCAGACGGCGGTAGTGAGAGCTGGGGGAGTGATTTCCCAGAGTCCTCGTCGATGGCCGCGGTCAGCGACGAGTCGGTCACGATCGCGGAGAACTTGCGGATTGACCGGCGCGAGCGGGTCGTGACCGAGATCCGCCACTTGGCAGTCCTGGATGGGAGCGAGCTCTGGGCGCGTCGCTCGCGCAGCAGGTCCCCGTACTCGAGCGGACTGGAAACCGTGGCGGCTCCACAGGGGATCGCGTTGGTGGACCTGGCTGGGAAGGTGACGGTGCTCGACCCGAGCACGGGGAAGGTGCGCTGGAAGATGGCGACCGGCCTCGTGCAATTCGAGGCCGAACCCCACGTCGTCGGCGAGGTGTTCGCCATGACGACCTACGGCACAGGGATCATGTTGGCCAACATGGCCGACGGCGACGCGATCTCCACCGATGCGCTCGACCCGACCCAGACCGCAGCGACCATCGAGGCGAGCGCCGCGGCCGGCGATCACCTTTATCTCCTCGTCTCGCGGTTGTGGGGCGACCCTGAGATCTGGATGCTGCAGGCCGGCCCCGCCTGAGAACCGGCTCGAGACCCCCACTACACTGACTCCTCGACTCGGACCTTGGTCCGGGATCTCACACGCTCGCAGCAACTCTCAGGTCGTCGTCGCCCTCGGGCCTCGGCGCCAGCGGGCGGATGTACAACTTGAGGAGTCCCTCGTGGCTGTCGTCACCATGAAGCAGCTTCTGGAGGCCGGGGTCCACTTCGGTCACCAGACGCGCCGTTGGAACCCGAAGATGCGTCGCTTCATCTTCGGTGAGCGCAACGGCATCTACATCATCGATCTCCAGCAGACGCTCGAGCGCATCGACACTGCCTTCCGCTTCATCCGCAAGACGGTGGAGGACGGCGGCACGGTGCTGTTCGTGGGCACGAAGAAGCAGGCCCAGGAGCCCGTGCAGAGCCAGGCCGACCGGTGCGGCATGCCGTACGTGAACTACCGGTGGCTCGGCGGCATGCTCACGAACTTCCAGACCGTGCACGCCCGCGTGTCCAAGCTCCACGAGCTCGACCGCATGGTGACGTCGGGCGAGACCGAGCAGATGATCAAGAAGGAAGGCCTGAAGGTCAAGCGCGAGCGAGACAAGCTCCAGCGCAACCTCGGCGGCATCACCCGCATGGAGAAGCTCCCCGACGCGGTGTTCGTGATCGACACCAAGAAGGAGCACATCGCGGTCACCGAGGCGAACCGGCTCGGCATCCCCGTCATCGCGGTGGTGGACACCAACTGTGATCCCGACATCATCGACTTCGTGATCCCCGGCAACGACGACGCGATCCGTTCAGCCACGCTCATGAGCCGCATCGTCGCCGACGCGGCCGACGAGGGCCGCCTGCTCGCGCAGCGCAAGGCCGGCCCGGCCAAGCCGGCGAAGGCCGACACGCCCAAGGCGCCGCCACCAAAACCCCTTGACCCCGAAGAGGCGGCGCGCAAGGCCGAGGAGCAGAAGCAGGCGCGTGATGCGGCCGCGGCTGCGCAGGCCGAGCGCGAGGCGAAGCTCAAGGCATCCAAGAAGGACGCGCCGCCCGACGACGCGCCGGCGGAAGCCGCAGCGGAGCCCGAGGCGGCAGTGGCTGACGAACCAGCTCCTGACGAGACGGCGGCGGCCACCTGATGGCCGAGTTCACTGCCGCGGACGTCGCGGCGCTGCGCAAGGCGACGGGTGCCGGGATGATGGACTGCAAGACGGCGCTCACCGAGAGCAACGGCGACATGGACGCAGCCAAGGACTGGCTGCGTACCAAGGGCCTGTCCGGATCCGGGCGAGCGCGCGCGGCCAACGACGGGGCGGTCGAGGTGATCGTCGATGGCAACGTGGGCGCGCTCGTCGAGCTCACGGCGGAGACCGACTTCGTGGCCAAGGGCTCCGTGTTCACGGACACGGTCACCAAGCTGGCGCGCCTCGCGGTCGAAGAGGCCAAAGAGGAGATCGCCAAGCTCGACTTCGAAGACGCGACGGTCGAGGAGCACATCACCCAGCTCGCAGCCAAGCTCGGCGAGAACATCGGTCTTGGGCGCGTCGTGGTGTACGAGTCCGCCGACGGTCTCATCGACGGCTACAAGCACATCCAGACCGGGCGCGGCACGATCGGCGTGCTCATGGAGCTCGCCGGCGTCGATCCCACTGACGCCAAGGCCAAGGAAGTCGCCCACGACATCGCGCTGCACGTGGCCTCGGCCGCGCCGCGCTGGACGACCCGCGACGAGGTGCCGGCCGACGTGGTCGAGAAGGAGCGGGCGGTGCTCGAGGAGCTCACCCGCAACGAGGGCAAGCCCGACGCTGCGATCCCGAAGATCGTGGAGGGCCGCATCGGCGGCTTCTACAAGGAGAACGTGCTGCTCGAGCAGGCCTTCGTGCGTGACTCCAAGACGACGATCGGCAAGCTGGTGGAGGGTCTGGGCAAGGACGCCACCGTGCGCCGATTCGCGCGAGTGAAGGTCGGCGAGGACTGATCCGTGGCGCCCAAGAGCCAGTACCGACGAGTGGTGCTGAAGCTCTCGGGTGAGGCGTTCGCCGACACCACCATCGGCTACGGCATCGACGCCAAGGTCGTGCAGCGCATCGCCGACGAGGTGGCCAGCGCGCGCAGCGATCTCGGGGTGGACATCGCCGTCGTCGTGGGTGGCGGCAACATCTTCCGCGGCATGAGCGGGGCCAAGCGAGGGATGGACCGGGCCCGCGCCGACTACATGGGCATGCTCGCCACGGTCATCAACGCGCTCGCACTCCAGGACGCGCTCGAGGCGGCAGATCAGCCCACGCGGGTGCAGACCGCCATCGCGATGGCCCAGGTGGCCGAGCCGTTCATCCCGCTGCGTGCGATCCGTCACATGGAGAAGGGGCGCGTGGTCGTCTTTGCCGCCGGCACCGGCAACCCCTACTTCACCACCGACACCACCGCAGCCCTGCGCGCCGCGGAGATCGGCGCCGAGGCGATCCTGAAGGGCACCCACTCGGGTGTTGACGGCATCTACACGGCCGACCCCCGGAGCGATCCCAAAGCAGTGAAGCTGACCGAGGTGAGCCACTTCGAGGTCCTGAACCAACGGCTCGAGGTGATGGACTCGACCGCGATCACGTTTTGCATGGACAACGCGCTCCCGATCATCGTGTTCGACGTGATGGAGCCGGGAAACATCGCACGGGCGCTCCTCGGCGAGCCGATCGGCACGATCGTGCACACTGCGGTCTGAGACGCGGGAGACTCGCCCCATGGCCGACAACGAGCTCACCGACATGGTCGTGGAGGATTGCCACGACAAGATGCGCAAGGCGATCGAGCACCTCAAGGGGGAGTTCGGCGCGGTGCGCACCGGGCGCGCCAGCGCGGCGCTCGTGGAGAAGCTGATGGTGGACTCCTACGGCGCGATGGTGCCGCTCCAGCAGCTCGCCGGGTTCAGCGTGCCCGAACCGCGCCTGCTGGTGATCTCGCCGTACGACAAGAACAACATCAAGGGCATCGAGAAGGCGATCAACACCAGCGACCTCGGGGTGAACCCCAGCAACGACGGCGCGGTGATCCGCCTCTCGTTCCCGCAGCTCACCGAGGAGCGCCGCAAGGAGCTCGTGAAGGTGGTGAAGAACCGGGCCGAGGAGGGCCGGGTGGCGGTGCGCAACATCCGCCGGGAGGCTCGCAAGGATCTGGAGGCACTCCAGAAGGACGGCGACCTCTCCAAGGACGATCTGGAGCGCGTCGAGAAGGAGCTCGAGAAGCACACCCACCAGGTGGTGGCCGAGGTCGACGACCTCCTCGCGCACAAGGAGCGAGAGCTGCTCGAGGTGTAGCGAGCCGCTTGGAGCGACCCATGGGGAGG